>NZ_JASJVC010000038.1:0-34693 GCF_035019905.1 Sphingomonas sp. 10B4
GGCTCGGAGATGTGTATAAGAGACAGGCCCAGTAGCGGGCCGCTGAACGGCGAGCGCTGCGCTTCGCTCGCAAAACCTTCGCTCCTGGGCCCCGGCCTTCGCCGGGGAAGGAAGAAGGAAGCAACACACACAAGAAGGTTCGCGATGAAACTCGACGGCACGCATCAACGCTCGATCACGCGCACCGCCGATGGCGCGGGCGCGCGCATCCTCGACCAGCGTGAGCTTCCCTGGGTGGTAAAGTGGGTCGAACTGCGCAGCGTGCACGACGCCGAGGTCGCGATCCGCGAGATGTGGACGCGCGGCGCTCCGCTGATCGGCGCGACCGCCGCGTACGGCCTCGCGATGGCGCTGGCAGAGGATGGATCGGACGCCGCATTGGATGCCGCCTACGCGCTGTTGCTCGAATCACGCCCGACCGCGGTCAATCTCAAATGGGCGCTCGACCAGGTCGCCGCCGCAGTCCGCCCCCTCCCCACCGCCGACCGCGCCGCCGCCGCTTTCGCGCGCGCCGATGCGATCTGCGACGAGGACGTCGCACTCAACCAGGCGATCGGCGCGCATGGCCTCGCGCTGTTCCGCACCCTCCACGCGGAGAACCCCGATCGCCCGCTCAACATCCTGACGCATTGCAACGCCGGCTGGCTGGCGACGGTCGATTACGGCACCGCGACCGCGCCGATCTATCTCGCGCACGACGCCGGTATCCCGGTTCACGTCTGGGTCGACGAGACGCGCCCGCGCAACCAGGGCGCTTTGCTCACCGCGTTCGAACTGGGGGGGCACGGCGTGCCGCACACCGTGATCGCCGACAATGCGGGCGGGCATTTGATGATGACCGGCCAAGTCGACGCGGTGATCGTCGGCACCGACCGCGTCACCGCCAATGGCGACGTGTGCAACAAGATCGGCACCTATCTGAAAGCGCTTGCCGCCAAGGACAACGGCGTGCCGTTCTACGTCGCTTTGCCCTACACCACCTTCGACGCCAGCACTGCGACGGGCGCCGACGTGCCGA
The DNA here is from genome assembly GCF_035019905.1 of Sphingomonas sp. 10B4. NCBI lineage: Bacteria > Pseudomonadati > Pseudomonadota > Alphaproteobacteria > Sphingomonadales > Sphingomonadaceae > Sphingomonas > Sphingomonas sp. 10B4. The sequence continues at coordinate 1,019 of NZ_JASJVC010000038.1, forward strand.
TCGAGGAGCGTTCGGGCGAGGAAGTGACCCATGTAGCAGGCGAAGGCGGTCGCATCCGCGTTACCGCATCGGGTGCGGCGAACCCGGCATTCGACGTAACGCCTGCGCGGCTGGTGACGGGGTATTTGACCGAACGGGGATTGCTGACGTCGGTCTGATGCGCCGGCGAGGGTAAAGCGCCCGGCCTCGTCCGTGCCGCGCGCTACGGCCGCGTCGCCATCCGTTCCAGCGCCGCGTCGAGCGTCGCGTCCTGCTTGGCGAAGCACAGCCGCACGACACTCGTTACCGGGTCGTGTGCGTAGAACGCCGAGACCGGAATCGTCGCGACACCGGCTTCGTCGAGCAGCCACTGCGCGAAGGCGACGTCGTCCATCGCGATCCCAGATGCTGCGAGATCGATATTGAGGAAGTAGGTCGCCGCACTCGGCAGCACGGTGTAGCCGAGCCCGCTAAGCCCCGCCGCCAGCCGATCGCGCGAGCGCTGATACCCCGCGCGCATCGTGTCGAAAGAGGCCACATCCCTGCCCAGCCCATAGGCCGCCGCCGTCTGCAGATTGGGCGGCGTCGTGAAGGTCAGGAACTGGTGCGCCTTGGCCAGCACCGAGGATATCGCGGGCGCAGCGCACATCCAGCCGACCTTCCATCCGGTCAACGAGAAGATCTTGCCCGCCGAGCCGATCTTTACGGTGCGCTCCCGCATCCCCGGCAGCGCCATCAGCGATTGGTGCCGCGCGCCGTCGAACACGACGTGCTCCCACACTTCGTCGCAAATCGCGATCGCGTCGTGGCTCGTGCAGAAATCGGCAATCAGCGCGAGCTCGTCGGTGCCGATCATCGTGCCGGTCGGGTTGAGCGGCGAATTGAGGATTACCAGCCGCGTCCGCGCGCTCGCCACAGCCGCGAGCGCTTGGGCGGTGACGCGCCACTCGGGCGGTTCGAGCCGCACGAGCCGTGCGACGCCCCCTGCCCGCTGTACGAGCGGCAGATAGGCGTCGTAGAGCGGCTGGAACATAACCACTTCGTCGCCCGGCGTGACCAGCGCGAAGATCGCCGCGGCGAGCGCCTCGGTCGCGCCCGAAGTTACGATCACCTCGCGCGCATCGAGGTCGAGCCCCTGATGGACGCGGTAATGCGCGGCGACCGCCGCTCGCAATGCCGGCGTCCCCGCCATCGGCGGATATTGATTCGAATCCTCGAGCAGCGCGCGCGCCGCTTCGGCGAGCACATCCTCTGGCCCGCGACCGTCCGGAAAGCCCTGGCCAAGGTTGATCGCGCCGCTCGCCCGCGCGCGTGCCGACATCGTTTCGAAGATCGTTGTGCCAAGCCCGGCAAATAGCGGATTCATCGCGAGAGACGCCCAAGACAAGGGAGGACAGGTCGCGCGGGAGATGGACCGCAAGTCCGGCAGCCGCAAGCGCTATACGCGGCGCGGGCCTCAACCGACGCCCGACCGGCGATCGCCGCCGACGCGCGCCGATCCGAAGGGCTCGACGCGCCGCCACGCTTGGCATAGCTTTCAGCCGGAGAGTGAAAATGACAGAAACAAGCGTTTGGATGGTCGATCAACTGGCCGCCGCAAAAGTCGTCCGCGAACTCGATCTCGGCATCACCGCAGAACAAACCGAACGGCTCGCAGCGCTTCTGGCCGAGCATCGGGTCGACACGCTCGATCTGGGAGTCACGCGCATCCAGTCGGTGATCTCGCAGGCGGTGCGCGACGTTCTGCTCCGCAACCAGCACCGCGACGCCGCCTGGTCCGACGGATGCAGATCGGCGGAATCGGCGATTTTCGCCGCGACATTTTCGGTCGTGAACGAAATGCGCCCGCGGCAGAATCGAACGACGGGGCAGGTTCTGCGGTCGTTGGTCCGGCAGGCTCGGTCCACGGCTGCCGCCGAACCGCTGCTCCAGCGCGTCGATGCGTCGGCGCACGAAGTCCGTACACAATCCGCCTAGCGCGCCGCTCGGCCGACCGGCCTGGCGGGACGTCGTTTGCGATGTTCCATGGTGCCGGACGGATCCGGGAGAACACATGGTGGACAGGGTAGGGTTCGAACCTACGTAGGAGAAACTCCGGCAGATTTACAGTCTGCTGCCTTTAACCACTCGGCCACCTGTCCCCAGGTGCTCGCCCTTGCGGGCGGTCGCTCCGAAAAGCGAGGCGTGCCAATGCCGACCGCATCGGCGCGTGTCAACGGCTATAGCGACGCTTTCGCCATCAAAAACGCGCAAGGCTTGCACGCGCGGCGTCCGGCGCATACCCGTGGCGCCACAATCTGCTTGGTCGATCGAAGGTTTTCGCAATGGTTCGTTTCCCCCTCTCCGCTCGCAGCTTCGGCGGGATCGCCTGATGGCCGGCCGTCGCGGACATCGCCCGTCGCAAGCGCCTGCCGGGCGCCCGCGCTTCTGGGGGCGCCACGCCGTCACCGCCGCACTCGAAAATCCCGAGCGCGTCGTGCGGAAAATCTGGGCGACGCGTGAAGCGATCGCCAATATCGATTTCGATCCGGCGATCCCGATCGTCTATGCCCAGGTGACCGATCTCGCGCGGCTCGTACCGGGCGACGCGCCGCATCAGGGGCTGGTGATCGAAGTCGATCCGCTCGAGGATATGTGGCTCGCCGATCTGCTCGAGCAAGGCGAAGGCGATCAGCGTCCGTTGCTGATCCTCGACGGCGTGACCGATCCGCACAATGTCGGCGCGATCCTGCGCTCGGCGGCGGCGTTCGACGCGCTCGGTATCGTCACGCCCGATCGCAACGCCCCGCCCGAATCGGGCACGATCGCCCGCTCGGCCTCGGGCGCGCTCGAAGTGGTGCCGTGGGTGCGTGTCACCAACTTGGCGCGCGCGCTTGAGGAGATTGCCGCGGCAGGCTTCTGGCGAATCGGGCTGACGGGCGATTCGAACCAGACGCTCGCCACGGCGATGGGGACGCAGCGCGTCGCGCTCGTGCTCGGTGCCGAGGGCGAAGGCATGCGCCAGAACACCGCAGCGCATTGCGACGAGCTCGCCAAGCTGCCGATCTCGGACAAGATCGAGAGCCTCAACGTGTCGAACGCGGCGGCGATCGCGCTGTACGCGGTGGCGACGCGTTAAGCGGGAACGACGATCTTTACCGTCACCCTCGCGAAAGCGAGGGTCCCGGTTCTTCTTCGACCTGCGGGGCTAGGCAGCGGGATCCCCGCTTTCGCGGGGATGACGGGGAGAGTGTTTAGTCTTCCGCCGCGATCGTGACCTTCAGCCCATCGAGCGCATCGGTCATCGGCAGCTGGCACGACAAACGCGAAGTCGCGGTGCGATCGGCCGACGAATCGAGCAGGTCGTTCTCGTCTTCGCTCATCTTCGGGAGTTTGTCCGCAAAGTCCGGGTCGACATGGACATGGCACGTCGCGCACGAGCAGCAGCCGCCGCACAGCGCCAGGATCTCGTCGATCCCGGCGTCGCGGATCACTTCCATCACCGACAGGCCTGCCTCGCCCTCGATTTCGCGCTCTTCACCCTCACGAGTCACAACGATAAGCTTGGGCATTGACGGTCCTTTGCGATAGCGAATTCTCCACCGCCATGCCGCCAGACGCGGCGCCGATCAAGGGATCACCGCATGGGCCTGAGCGCCGACCAGCTGAAGACCGCCCTCGACGAACTCGCGACGCGCGAACCCGCCATCGCGGCGGCGCTCGCGCGCGTCGGCTATCCCGAACCGCGCATTTCGCCACGCGGCTATGCCACGCTGCTGCGCACGATCATCGGCCAGCAAGTCAGCACCAAGGCGGCGGAGTCGGTGTGGCGCAAGCTCGAGACGATCATCGGCGACCTCGACGATCCCGCCAACGTCACCAGCGCGAGCGACGAGCAATTGCGCGAGGCCGGCCTGTCGCGCCAGAAGGCGGGCTATGCGCGCAGCCTGGCAGCGCTGGTCGCAAGCGGCGAACTCGATCTGGCGAACTTGCCCGCCGATGACGAGGAAGCGATCGCCAAGCTCGTCGCGGTCAAGGGCATCGGGCGCTGGTCGGCGGAGATCTACCTGCTGTTCGCCGAGGGGCGGCTCGACATCTGGCCCGCGGGCGACCTCGCGATTCAAATCGAAGTCGGGCGGATCCTCGGCCATGAGGCGCGCCCGAGCGAGAAACTGGTGCGCGAGCTGGCCGAAGCGTGGCGGCCGCACCGTGGCGCTGCAGCCGTTTTCGCCTGGTATCACTATCAAAGCGACATGAAGGTAATCTGATGGCCAAAGCCGACCGTCTCGCCCGGCTCGATGACCGCCGCATCGAGAGCGAAACCGAATATCATGCGCTGCTCCGCGGCGCCTTGGAGCGGACGGCTGCGGGGCAGATCCGGCTGTTCGGACACACCAAGGACAAGGCGCAGATCGCCAAGGCAGCGCCCGTTGTCGCCGAGCTGACCGAACTCGGCGAGACGATCGACGCTTTGCGCGATCAATTGTCGATCGAACCGTTCGCGCTGCACGCGCAATTCCTTGCCTCGCGCGGCGCGGTCAGCGCACATGCCGTCGGCGAGGCGAAGCAAGCGCAGGCCTGGCTCGATCAGTGGACGGAGACTCCCGCATGAGCGGCAAATGGAAATTGGGCATCATCGGCGGATCGGGCCTCTACGCGATCGATGCGCTCGAGCACCCCGAGTGGCGCCGCGTCGATACGCCGTGGGGCGCGCCGTCCGACGAATTGCTGTTCGGCTCGATCGGCGACGTCGACCTCGTCTTCCTGCCGCGTCACGGGCGCGGACACCGGATCAGCCCGTCCGAGCTCAACTTTCGCGCCAATATCGACGCGCTGAAGCGCAGCGGCTGCACCGATCTGGTGGCGATCTCGTCGATCGGGTCGCTGCGCGAGGAATTGCCGCCGGGGCATTTCGTCATCGTCGACCAGTTCATCGACCGGACGGTCGCGCGCGCCTCGAGCTTCTTCGGCTCCGGCATGGTCGCGCACGTCTCGATGGCCGAACCGGTCTGCCCGCGCCTCTCGGCCTTCGCGGCCGAGGCGGTTCATGCCGCTGGCGGGAACGTCGCAAAGGGCGCGACCTATCTCGCTATGGAGGGCCCGCAATTCTCGAGCCGCGCCGAGAGTTTGATGTACCGCCAATGGGGCGCCGACGTGATCGGCATGACCGCGATGCCCGAAGCCAAGCTCGCGCGTGAGGCCGAGCTGCCCTACGCGCTGATCGGCATGGTGACCGATTACGATTGCTGGCGCGAGGAAGCCGCGTTCGTCGAGGTGCACGAAGTGATCAAGCAAATGGGCGCGAACGGCGTTATCGCGCGGCGCGCGGTCGAGACATTGGTCGCGGCGCTGCCCGCCGAGCGGACGCCCTCGCCGCTCGACACGGTGCTCGATTATGCGCTGATCACCGCGCCCGAGGCGCGCGATCCGGCGATGCTGGCGAAGCTCGATGCGGTGGCTGGGCGCGTGCTGGGGTAGCGCCGCAAGGTCAACCACACCACCCGTCACCCCGGGCTTGTCCCGGGGTCCACCGTGATACGCGCATTTCGCCCGCAGCATGTGCCGCACAGTGGACCCCGGGGTGACGGTGGGAGGCAGGTGAGCGCCATGCTACACTAAGGCGACGACGCGCTCCGCCTCTTCGAGATGCAACCGCTCGACCATCTCGCCCGCCACGCGGATCGCGCCCTTGTCGGCATTCTCGGGCAGCGCAAACGCCGCGATCACCGCCTGCGCCCACGCCACGCGCTCGGCCGACGGCGCATAGGCGCGGTTGGCGGGCGCGATCTGCGCGGGGTGGATGAGCGTCTTGCCGTCGAAGCCGAACGCCGCCCCCTGCCCGCATTCCGCCGCCAGTTCGGGCGTATCGGCGAGCACGTTCGACACCCCGTCGAGCGCGATGAGGCCATGCGCACGCGCCGCGGTGACGATCGCGGTCAAATGCGGCAGCAGCGGCAGGCGGTCGGCCCCCGGCGTGCAGCGCATGTCCTTGGCCAGGTCATTCGTCCCCGCGACCAGACAGGCGAGCCCCGGCGCGGCCGCAATCAGCGGCAACGCGAGCATCGCCGCGCACGTCTCGATCATCGCCCAAAGCGGCACCGCGCCAAGCTGCGCGCGCGCAAGCGCCAGATCGCCCGGCGTAGAGACCTTGGGCAGCAACACCGCATTAAAGCCAGCGTCGGCGGCGGCAGCCAGATCGGCCTCGCCCCACGCGGTGTCGAGCCCGTTGACTCGCAGCACCAGCAAGCGCGTGCCAAACCCGCCCTCTGCCGCCGCCGCGATCGCCTGTGCGCGCGCCCCGGTCTTTTGCTCGGGTGCGACGGCATCCTCGAGGTCGAGGATCACCGCGTCGCAGTCGAGCCCGCGCGCCTTGGCAATCGCACGCGCATTCGACGCGGGCATGAACAAAGCGCTGCGGACGCGCCTCACGGGGTCGGCGTTACCGGCTCACGCCGCACCGGCGCAGGCGCGTCTTCCCAGCCGCCGCCGAGCGCCTTGAACAGGCTGATCTGTGCGTCGGACACCGCCGCATCGGACTGCGCGAGCGCCGCGCGGGCACTCGCCCGGTCGCGCTCGGCCTCGATCAGCAGCAGGAAGCTGTCGGCCCCGTAATCGAAGCGCAATTGCGAGAGCTTCGCCGCAGCGCTGCTCGACGCCTCGGCGCGGCGCAACGCCGCGTTGCGATCGAGCGCGCCCGCATAACGCGCGAGCGCCTGCTCGACTTCCTGCAACGCCGTCAGCACGCGGCCGTCGAAGGTCGCAAGGCTGACATCGGCCCCGGCGCGCGCCTGACGGATCCGCGCGCGCGCAACGGTCTGGTTGGGGAAGCTCCACGAGATGAGCGGGCCGGCCGAATAGGTCACCGCGCTGCCCTTGAACAACTGGCTGCCGCGCTGGGCATTGAGGCCGATCGATCCGAGCAACTGGATCTTGGGATAGAGATCGGCGACGGCGATGCCGATCCGCGCGGTATCGGCGGCGAGCGTCCGCTCGGCCGCGCGGACATCGGGGCGCCGCGAAATGAGCGCGGCGCCATCGCCGACCGGCAGCACCGACGCGATCCGCGGTGGGACCTTGCAGGCGTCTGCCGCTGCATCGACCTGTTCGGGGGCTAAGCCGGTCAGCACCGCGAGCGCATAGAGCGACGCACGCCGCTCGGCCTCGAAGCCCGGGATCGTCGCCTGCGTCTGCGCAAGCAGCACGTCGGCGCGATCGACGTCGCGCCGCGTACCCCGCCCTGCGTCGAACAGCGTATTGGTCAGTGCAAAGGTCCGCTGCTGCAATTGGACCGTGTCGAGCGCGACCGAACGCTGCGCGGCGTTGCTGCAGGCCGTCGCATAGGCCCGCGCGGTTTCGGCCGCGACCGAGACGCGCGCGGCATCGAGCTGCGCCTGCGCCGCCTGGACATCGCCACGTGCCGCTTCGATCGCGCGCGTGATCCCGCCGAACAGATCGACCTCGTACGATGCATCAAAGCCGAGCTTGAAGCTGTTGTATTGGAAGGTCTGCTGCGTCGCCGCGCCGGTGGTCCCACCCGTGGTGCCACCCGTCCCCAGCGCGCCCGCGCCGACACTGGCGAGGTTGGCCTGCCCTCGCGTATATTGCGCGCTCGGGCTGGTCGTCGGCAGCCGCGCTCCGCGCTGCTCGTCGAGCACGGCGCGGGCACGCTCAAGGTTGCCGGCAGCGATGCGCACATCGGTATTGTGCGCGAGAGCATCGGTCACGAGCCGGTCGACGACCGGGTCGTTATACAGCCGCCACCAATGATCGGGCAGCGGGGTCGGCGTGATCGCCGCAGTCTTGCCGGCTTCGGCGAAGCTGCCGCCAGTCGCCGCGACGGGCATCGTCGGCTTGGTGTAATTGGGTCCAACGACGCACGCCGACAAAGCGAGCGCGGGAAGGACGGCTACGATACGCTTCATGCCGGCGTCTCCTCGGGCGCGGGGAGGTGCTTTGGCGGCTTGGCCTTCCGGCGCGGCATCTTGGACGACACCCAATCGCCGAAGGTCCGGCTGATGACGTAGAAGCTCGGCGTGAACAGCAAGCCGAAGGTCGTCACGCCGATCATCCCGAAGAACACCGCGACGCCGAGCGCGCGGCGCATCTCGGCGCCCGGCCCAGTCCCGATCACCAGCGGCAGCACGCCGAGGATGAACGCGATCGAGGTCATCACAATCGGGCGCAGACGCTGCTCGGCGGCGTGGATCGCAGCCTCGTGCATCTCCATCCCGGCATCCTCGTTCTGCCGGGCGAACTCGACGATCAGAATCGCGTTCTTGGCCGCGAGGCCGATCAGCACGACGAGGCCGATCTGCGTGAGGATGTTGTTGTCCCCACCGAACAGATTCACCCCGACGATCGCAGCGAGCAGACACATCGGCACGATCAGGATGACCGCGAGCGGCAGCACCAGGCTTTCGTAATTCGCCGCGAGCAGCAGGAACACGAACAGCACGGCGAGGCCGAACACGAGCGTCGCGGTGTTGCCCGCTTGCTGCTGCTGGAAGGCGAGCTCGGTCCATTCGAACGCCATGCCCTTGGGCAAGGTCTCGCTCGCCAGCTTGGCCATCGTCTGGAGCGACTGGCCCGACGAATAGCCGATCGCGGTATCGCCCTGCAGCTCGGCCGACGGATAGAGGTTGTAGCGCACGACGCGATACGGCCCGCTGTCGTTCTTGAGCGTCATCACCGAATCGAGCGGCACCATATTGCCCGCCGCCGAACGCGTCTTGAGATGCCCGACGTCGGACGTCTGGTCGCGATACGGCGCATCGGCCTGCGCCGTCACGCGGTAGGTCCGCCCGAGATAGTTGAAGTCGTTGACGTACGTCCCGCCGAGATAGGTGCCGAGCGTCGAGAAGACGTTCGCCACCGGCACGCCGAGCTGTTCGGCGCGTTCACGGTCGATATCGGCCGACAAACGCGGGGTGCGCGTGTTGAAGGTGGTGAAGGTGCTGACCAGGCCAGGCGTCTGGTTGGCCTTCATCATCATCGCGAGGGCCGCGCCTTCGAGCGCCTTGTAGCCAAGATTCGAACGATCCTCGATCAGCATCTTGAACCCGCCGCCGGTGCCGATCCCGCGGACGGGCGGTGGCGGCACGATCAGCAGATTGCCGCCGTGGATCGCACTCAGCGCACCGCGCATCTGGTTGGCGATCTCGTCGGCGGTCTTGCGATCGCCGAACGGCTTGAGCGTGATGAACATCGCGCCTGCGTTCGGTGCAGTCGAGAAGGTCGCGCCGTCGAGGCCGGCGAACGCGACCGTCGCGAGCGTCGACGGGTTCTTGAGCGCGATCTTGGTGGCTTGCTCCATCACTTCGGAGGTGCGCTGCAACGACGAGCCCGGCGGCAACTGAATGACCGCGATCAGATAGCCCTGATCCTGCGCGGGAATGAAGCCCGACGGCGTCGCATAGAGCCGCCAGCCGGCAAGCCCGATCAAGCATGCATAGACGATCCCGACCAGCGCCAGCGCGCGCACCGCACGTGCGGTGAACTTGCCGAAGCGGCTGCTGATCTTGTCGAACCCGCGGTTGAAACCGCGCGCGAAGCGCGTCGGCCAGCCGAGCACACCGGCGCGTGGCTCGGCGTCGTGCTTGGGCTTGAGCAGCAACGCCGCGAGCGCAGGCGAAAGCGTCAGCGACACGAACGCCGAGATCACCGCCGCCGACACGATCGTCAGCGCGAACTGCTGGTAGAACTGGCCAGAGATGCCCGGAATGAAGCTGGTCGGGATGAACACCCCGCACAGCACGAGCGAGATCGCGATCAGCGCGCCCGACACTTCGTCCATCGTCTCGTGCGCCGCTTCGCGCGGACTGAGGCCCTTTTCCTCCATCAACCGCTCGATATTCTCGACCACGACGATCGCATCGTCGACGACGATACCGACCGCGAGGATCAAGCCGAACAGCGACAGATTGTTGAGGCTGAAGCCGAACGCCGCGAGCATCGCCAGCGACCCGACGAGCGACACCGGCACCGCGATCAGCGGTACGATCGTCGCGCGCCAACTCTGCAGGAACAGCAGCACGACGAGGGCGACGAGCACGATCGCCTCGACGAGCGTGTGATACACCGCTTCGATCGACGCCTGGATGTATTCGGTCGGGTTGTACGGGATCTGATATTGCATCCCGGGCGGGAAGCTCTTCGACGCTTCGGCGATCGACGCCTTGACCGCGTCGGCGGTGGTCAGCGCGTTCGATCCGGGAAGCTGGGTGATCGCGATGCCGATCATCGGCTTGCCGCTGAGCACGGCGTTGATGCCGTAATCCTGCGCGCCGAGTTCGACCCGCGCGACATCGCGCAGCCGCGTCAGCCGGCCCTGATCGTCGCGCTTGACGATGATCTGGCCGAACTCCTCGGGCGTGGTCAGACGCCCCTTGGTCTGGATGCCGAGCTGGAAGGCGGTGCCGCCCTGGTTGAACGGCGGCTGCCCGACCGAACCGACCGCGACCTGCGCATTCTGCGCGCGGATCGCCGCGACGATCTCGTCGGTGGTCAGGTTGCGCGAGGCGGCGAGATCGGGGTTGATCCACACGCGCATGTTATAGTCGCGGCCACCGAAGGCGCGCACGCCACCGACGCCGGGAATACGCGCCATGCGGTCGATCAGCTGCGTCGTCGCATAGTTCGAGACATATTGCTGCGACAGCGACCCGTCGGGCGAGGTCAGCGCGATCACCATCAGGATGTCGGGCGAATTCTTCGCGACGGTGACGCCGACGCGGCGGACGTCGTCGGGCAGACGCGGCTCGGCGGTCGAGACGCGGTTCTGGACGAGCACCTGCGCCTGATCGACGTTGACGCCCTGCTTGAAGGTCACGGTGATCGACAAGGCGCCATCGCCGGTCGACGAGGAGGACATGTAGATCATGTTCTCGACGCCGTTGATCGATTCCTCGAGCGGCGCGGCGACGGTTTCAGCGAGCGTTTCGGCGTTCGCGCCGGGATAATTGGCGGTCACGACGACGGTCGGCGGCGCGATCTCGGGATATTGCGCGACGGGCAAGCCGGGATAGGCGACCACACCGAACACGACGATCAGGATCGACAGCACCGCCGCAAAGATCGGGCGTTCGATAAAGAAATGGGGGAATTTCACGGGCGCTTACTTCGCAGTCGCATCGGATGCGGGGGGCGCGGTGTCGGGCTGGCTGGTCGGCGCGGTGTTCGCCGCGCGCGGCTTCATCTTGGTCAGCACCGCCTTGACCGACATCCCCGGCTGGAGCGTGGTGATGCCCTCGATCACGACATGCTCGCCGGCGGCGAGGCCGGTCTTGATGACGCGAAGCCCCTCGACCTGCGGGCCGGTCTCGACCGGGCGCTGGACTGCCTTGCCGTCCTTGCCGACGACATAGACGAGCTTGCGCGTCTGGTCGGTGACGACCGCTTCGTCGGGGACGAGCATCGCATGATAGGTGCCCGAGCCGAGCAGCCGCGCGCGGCCGAACAGGCCGGGGGTGAGGAAGCCGTCGGGGTTGGAGATCACCGCATGCGCGCGGATCGTCCCCGAATTGGGATCGACCGCATTGTCGACGAATTCCATCCGGCCGTGCCAGCGATAGCCGCTCTCGTCGGCGAGCTGGACTTCGACCGGGTTCGGCGTGTTGCGCGACGAGCCACGCTCGCCGGCCTTCGCCTGTCGGAGGTACTTGAGGTAGAAACTCTCGGCCCCGTCGAACGAGAACCAGATCGGATCGGTCGAGACGACGCGCGTCAGCACAGTGGTCGCGTCGGTCGCGTAATTGCCCTTGCTGACGCGGCGATCGGACACGATCCCGGTGATCGGCGAGCGGACCGTGGTGAAGCCGAGGTTGAGCTGCGCGGTCGTGACGTTCGCATTGGCTGCTCCGAGATCGGCCTGACCGCTGCGCACCGCCGCGAGCTTGGTCTCATATTCTTCCTTGCTGATCGCCTGCGCGGCGAGCAGCTTGTCGGCACGCGCGAGCTCGGAGCGCGCGTTGGTCAACGCGGCCTGCGCCTTGGCGACCTGAGCGCGCGCCTGGGCGAGCGTGGCGGCGTAGGGACGCGGATCGATCGTGAACAACGCCTCGCCGGCGCGAACGCGCTGACCATTGGCGAACAGCACCTTTTCGATCGTCCCCGAAACGCGCGGACGCAGCTCGACGTCCTGGATCGCCTCGAAGCGACCGACATATTCGTCCCAGTCGACGATGTCGCGTTGCAGCGGTAGGGCGACCGTGACCTGTGGCGCGGGGGGCGGCGGTGGCGCGCTCTTCGAACATGCGGCGAGCGCCAGAAGGCTGGCGACCGTCATAAGCGAGCGAACCGAGCTCGTTGGCTTGATCATTTACGTCTATCCCTACGACCTGGTCGGCTACAGTCCACCCCCGTCGAGGCGGTCCGCTCTCAAGGGCGGACTCACGGCCATCAGCGTCTAACTGCGACGATGAATGCTGCATTGCAAGAGGCCCGCGCGAAACGCTTGGTTTCCATCCTGTCACGATTGGCAACACGTTTCATCGTCCCAGGATAGTTTTTCCGGGAGGCGAAAACTACAGCGTTACGATTGCGCCGTTTTTCATGATCCACGCGACATGCTGCACCGCATCCACCGCCGCAACCGGATTTCCTTTGACGGCAATCAGGTCCGCCAGCAGTCCGGCGCGCACGGCGCCCCGGTCGCTCAGATGGAAGGCGCGGGCGTTGCCCGATGTCGCGGCGATCAGCACTTGCGCGGCGGACATTCCTGCCGCGGCCATCAACACCATCTCGCGGGCATTCTCGCCATGCGCGAAGACGCCGACATCGCCGCCCATGCAGATCGGCACGCCCGCCGCGCGCGCCAGCGCGAACGACGCACGGCTCTGCGCGACCGCCTCGGGCACCGGATCGCCGCCGCGCCAACCCCGATAGCGCGCGACCGCATCGGAGGCGGCGAGCGTCGGACACAAGGCGATGTGCTGTGCTGCCATCGCGCGGAAGATCTCGGGCGTGCCGCCATAGCCGTGCTCGATCGTATCGGCCCCCGCGGCGATCGCGCGGCGCATCCCTTCGGGCGTCGCAGTGTGAACCGCGACGGTCCGTCCGGCATCGTGCGCCGCCTCCACTGCAGCCTTCATCTCGGCGACCGAAAAGGTCGGGCGGCTCGGCTCGCCCGGCCCCCAGCGATAGTCGCCATAGAGTTTGATGACGTCGGCGCCCGCGGCGATCTGCGACCGGACGACGCGCACGAGCTCGTCCACCCCGCTCGCTTCCTCGGCGCCTTGCGGGATGACGAGGCCGGGCTCGAACCCCTTGGGACCATAGGCGCCCCTCGCGACGATCGCGCGCGTCGCGACGAGCAGCCGCGGGCCTGGCACGATCCCGGCCGCGATCGCCTGGCGCAGTCCGACATCGGCATAGCCAGCGCCTTCGGTGCCTAGATCGCGCTCGGTGGTGAAGCCCGCGCGCAGCGTCGCCGCCGCTTGCGCGACCGCGCGCGCGGTGCGCAAGGCGAGCGGCTCGTGGAGCACCTGATCGTCCCAGCTCGTCTCGTTATAGGGGTGAAGGAAGAGATGGCCGTGCCCCTCGATCATGCCGGGCATCAGCGTGTCGCCGGGCAAGTCGATCGTCTCGGTCCCCGCCGGCACCGCGAGCGCCGGGCCGACCGCGGTGATTCGCTCGCCCGTGACGAGCACTTGCCAGCCGGGATGCGCGACGGGATCGATCCCGTCAAACACCGCTGCCGGGCGCAAAAGCGTCGCGTGTGGGGCCACAGGCTCGGGCGCGGCTCCGCCGAGCGCGAGCGGGGCGAACAGAAGGGCGGCGATCGGCCATTTCATCGGTGCGGCTCCCATCAACATTGTCGCCGCGAGCGATGCCCGATAGCGTGTGCCAATGGATAGACTCGCCCGCTGCCCGCGCAACCTGTTCGCTCTTGCCGCACTGCTCGCGCCCTCGCTGGCCGTCGCTGCGGCCCCTGCCCCGCCCCAGCCCGAACAGGCCCGCTGGCGCGCCGAGGCGACGCGCGTCACGATCACACGCGACACCTGGGGGATCGCGCATGTCGTCGGGCGCAGCGATGCCGATGCAGTGTTCGGCGCGATCTACGCGCAGGCCGAGGACGATTTCAGCCGGATCGAGGCGAATTATCTGACCGCGCTGGGGCGCACTGCCGAGGCCGAGGGCGAAGGCGCGATCTGGGCCGACCTGCGCCAGCGGCTCTATGTCGATCCGCTCGCACTCCAGGCGCAGTACCGAGCGAGCCCGGCCTATCTCCAAACGCTGATGACCGCCTGGGCCGACGGGCTCAACTATTACCTCGCGACACACACGCAGGTCCGCCCCAAGGTCCTCACGCGGTTCGAGCCGTGGATGGCCCTGTCCTTCACCGAGGGGAGCATCGGCGGCGATATCGAGCGGATCTCGCTGTCCGACCTCGCTTCCTTCTACGGCGGTCGGCCGATCACCATCGCGTCGGAGGATACCGGCCCGCTCCCGCGCGAACCGCGCGGATCGAACGGCATAGCGATCGCGCCGAAGAACACGGTCGACGGCCATGCGCTGCTGCTGATCAACCCGCACACCAGCTTCTACTTCCGCTCCGAACTCCAAATGACGAGCGGCGAAGGGCTGAACGCGTACGGCGCATCGACCTGGGGGCAGTTCTTCATCTACCAGGGCTTCAACGAGCAGGCCGGATGGATGCACACCTCTTCGGGCGTCGATAACGTCGACAGCTTCGCCGAGGAGATCAGCCGCTCGGGCAAGACCGCCGCGTATCGCTACGGCAAGGCGATGCGTCCGCTGCGGACTTCGGTGGTGACGCTCTCCTATCGCAAGCCCGACGGAACGATGGCGGCGCGCAGTTTCACCACCTTTGCCTCGCACCACGGCCCGATCGTCGCCGAACAGAACGGCAAATGGATCGCGCAAGGCCTGATGTGGAAACCGATCCCCGCGCTCGAGCAAAGCTGGCTGCGCACCAAGGCGCACGATCTCGCCAGCTACATGAAGGTTGCCGAGCGAAAGGCCAATTCGTCGAACGACACGCTGTTCGCCGACGCGAAGGGCGAGATCGCCTATCTCCACCCGCAATTCGTTCCGTTGCGCGACGACCGCTTCGATTATTCCAAGCCCGTCGACGGCGCCGATCCCGCGACCGACTGGCATGGGCTGCACACCGTCGCGAGCTTGCCTAACGCGATCAACCCGCAGGTCGGCTGGGCGCGCAACACCAATGACTGGCCGTGGAGTGCTGCCGGGCCCGACAGCCCCAAGGCGAAGGACTATCCGCGCTACATGGACAGCGCGGGCGAGAATCAGCGCGGCGTGCACGCCGACCTGCTGCTCACCGACCGCCACGATTTCACGCCCGAACGGCTGATCACGGCTGCCTATGACAGCTACATGCCCGCGTTCGCGACGCTGATCCCGCCGCTCGTCAAGGCGTATGACTCGCTCCCGGCAAGCGACCCGCGCCGCGCGAAGCTCGCCGCGCCGATTGCGATGCTGCGCGGCTGGGACAATCGCTGGGCGGCCGATTCGGTCCCCACCACGCTCGGCATATTGTGGGCCGGGCAGATGTGGCGCGATGTCGGCAGCTTCATCCTCTCCGAACAGATCAACGTGCCGCGCTACATCGCCACGCGGGTGTCCGACAGCGGCAAGCTCGATGCGCTCGGCGCGGCGGTCGACCAACTGACGCGCGACTTTGGCGACTGGCGCGTCAGTTGGGGCCGGATCAACCGCTTCCAGCGACTCGACGATTCGATCCAGCCGCGCTTCGACGACGCCAAGCCAAGCATCCCCGTCCCCTTTGCCTCGGCGCAATGGGGCAGCCTCGCTTCGTTCGGCGCGAAATTCTATCCCGGCACGACCAAACTCTATGGCTCGAGCGGCAACAGCTTCGTCGCGGTGGTCGAATTCGGCCCGAAGCTGCGCGCCTGGGCGGTGACCGCAGGCGGCGAAAGCGGCGACCCCGCCTCGCCGCATTTCAACGACCAGGCCGAGCGCTATGCCGCGGGTGCGTTGCGGCCGGTCTATTTCTATCCCGACGATCTCGCAGGGCACATCGAACGCCGCTATCGCCCCGGCGATCGCTGAGCGGCTACCAGGCGACCGACACGCCCAAGCGCACGTTGCGCGGGCGCAGCGGGGTCGTCTGCTGGCGCGAGGCGAGGATCAGCGGATTGCCGAGCGAGAAGCGATTGGCGGTCGCATTCGTCAGATTGTCGCCCGCCAGCGTCACGTCGAACGTGTGCCAATGCCACGCGATCTGCGCGTCGAGCACGGCGTAATTGCCTTGGCTGACGTCGAGAAAATCCCCGGTCCCCAGCACCGATCGCCCGACATAGCGCCCCGACGTCGCGATGCTCAAGATGGACGCATCGCGCAGGGTCCAGCGATAGCTCAGCCCGGCATTGCCAGCGAACGCCGGCGTCTCGGGCAAGCGCCGGTTGGCCTTGGTCGAGGATTGCGCGAGCGGCCCGTCGACGACGTTGTGCGTGTAGAGAAAGGCGAAATTGGCGTGCAGCCCGCGCACCGGCACCCAGTCCCCCGTGGCTTCGAGCCCGATGATGTCGGCATTGCCGATATTGGAGGTGTAGGGCTGGCCCCGCCGCGTATAGAGATCCGCCTGGATGTCGCGCCAGCGCGCGTACGAGGCCGCG
This sequence comes from Sphingomonas sp. 10B4, assembly GCF_035019905.1. Taxonomy (NCBI): domain Bacteria; kingdom Pseudomonadati; phylum Pseudomonadota; class Alphaproteobacteria; order Sphingomonadales; family Sphingomonadaceae; genus Sphingomonas; species Sphingomonas sp. 10B4. The sequence goes on from NZ_JASJVC010000038.1 coordinate 17,596, forward strand.
ACCGTGAGCTCCAGCCCGGTCGCGCCGGTGCGTTGCTTGCGTAAGCCAAGCTCGCCGACCGTGATCGAGTCCGAGCCGAAATCCTGCACGCGCCCGACCCCGCTCGCAACCGCCAGCCCGCCGGTGCGATAGCCCGACTGCACGCGCGCAAACAGTGCAAGGCGCGGCCCGACCAGCCATGACAGCGCCAGCGTCGGATCGATCCGTCGCGTCGCGCGCCCCTTGACGAAGCTGTTGCTGCGCGGCGTGACCGACGGCTCGCCATCGGTCCGCGCCGCCGTCACGCGCGCGCCACCAGTCAGCGTCAGCCGCTCGGTAACGGGCCAGTTCGCCTCGCCGAACACCGAGACGCTGTCGGTACGGTTGCTGACGCCGATGATGTCGCGGGTCTGGTTGGGCATGCCGAGCGTGCGCGCCTGGACGTCGCGATCCTCGAGAAAGGCGAGGCCAACCAGCCAGCCGATCTTGTCGGGCACCGCGCGCGACAGTCGCGTTTCCTGGACGAACAGCTTGTCGCTTTGCTCGGTGGTGTAGACGGTCGGCCCGGTCGCGCCGATCGTGCGAGAGGCGTCGAACGTGTCGAAGGTGCGCAGATCGACGTAACCCGTTGCCGACACCAGATCGAGACCGCTGTCCCAATGCTTGCGCACCACGCCACGCGCGAGCTTGATATGGCTGCTATAGGGCTGCGCGAGCACCGAGCGGCGCTCGAGCGGACCGCTCATCGTCTCGGCATATTGCCCGTCGGCGGCATCGATCTTCTGGCCGAGCGCGCCGAGCTCGATGCTCCAGCCATCGCCCGGCGCGATCACCAGACTCGCGCGGCCGCCGATCCGGTCGGCGCGGTTGATGTTGCCGAGCCGACGCATCGAGTCGGTGATGTAGCCGCCGTCGCGCTCGCTGTAGCCAACGACCCGCAGCCCAACGCGATCTTTGAGGATCGGCAGATTGACCATGCCCGCCGCATCATAGCCCGCCGCGCCACCCTGCGTCAGCGTAACGCCGGCGCTGAGCGATGCCGCGGTCTTGGCGAGGTCGGTCGGGTTGGGCTCGAGGTGGATGATCCCGCCGATCGCACCCGATCCGTACAGCGTACCCTGCGGCCCCTCGAGCACCTCGACGCTTTTCATGTCGTACAGGTTGAGGCTCGGCTCGGGCCCCGCAAAACCCAGCGGGACTTCGTCGAAATAGAGGCTCGCGGTCGATTGCGTCGGGCCGTTGAAGCTGCTGTCGGCGATCCCGCGGATGAAGATCTTGTTGCGCCCCTCGCCGAGCTCGGTGTTCTGCAGCACCGGGGTATCGCGCGCGACATCGTCCATCGTCACCGATCGCGCGGCGAGCGATCCCGGCGCGAACCCGCCGATCGTCAACGCGCTGCCCGGGAAACGCAGCAGCGTCGATCCCTGCTTGCTCGCCGTGACGACGATGTCGCCGCCTGGCTCGGTCTCGTCGGCGTGCCTGCGGACGGCGACGCGCCGGATCAGCGCGCCGATCGTCTTGGGCGCGCGGACGACGCGGTAGCTGCGCGCATCGATCGCGACCGCACGATAGCCCGTCCCGTCGAGCAAGCGCTGCAACGCCTCGCGCGGCGCCATCTGCCCCCGCACCCCGCGCGCCTGGATCCGCGCGAGCCCCGGCTCGGTACTGATGATGTCGAACCCGCTCTGCCGTGCGAGCGAGGTGAGCGCGCGATCGAGCGGTTCGGGCGCGATCGTGATCCGCACGCTCTGCGCGATCGCCGGCGCCGCAACCACGGTGCAGACGGCGAGCGCAAACGGAGCAGCTGTGCGTAGACTCTTAATTAGGCGAGATAGACCATCGCTCGCCATCGTGATGCCACTCAGCCCCAACCAATGCGGCCAGATGCGGAACATCCCGCGCCGCCGTCCCCGTCAGACGGACCATGCCGCTAAAGGGACGCTGCGACAAGCTTGCGTCGATCGAAAGCGTGACGCCGTCGATCCGGTTGACCGCGCTCGCGACGCGTCCGAACGGCTCGCCCGTAAACGTGATCGCACCGCTGCGCCAGGCACCGACCTTGGCGACATCGACCTTGGAAAGCACGATGCTGCCGACATCCTCATGCACCGTCGCCGCCGCACCCGCGCGCAATGCCACCGCCTCGCGCTGCGGCTGGAGCAGCACCGATCCTTCGGCGACCTGGACGTCGAGCCGCTTGCCGTCGCGCTCGACGTTGAACACCGTGCCGACGTCCTGAACGACCTGCGCGCCCGAGCGGACGGTGAACGGCGCACCCGCGTCGTGATGGACATGGAACGTCGCCTCGCCCGAATCGAGCGTCGCGATGCGCGGATTGTTGTGATCGAGCAGCAAGCGGCTGGCACCGTTGAGCTCGATCCGCGTGCCATCGTTGAGCGCGATGTCCTGCCGCTGGCCGGGCTTCGTCTCGATTGCATAGGGGGCGGGCCCACCACCGGCGGGCACGAGCACCAGCGTCAGGCACGCTGCGGCCGCGACAGCCACGCCGCCGCCTGCCCAGGCCCAGACACGGCGACGCGGCGACGCGACAATCGGAGCCTCGATCGGTGCCACGCCAGGATCGGCGGGATACAGTTCGGGATGATTGGCGAGCAGCGCCATATCGAGCGCGACAGCGTCGAACGCGCGCGCATGCGCAGGATCTTCCTCGAGCCATGCCACAAAGGCATGCCACTCCTGATCGTCCATATCGGCTTGGCGCATCTGCCAGTCGATGGCGCGATCGACGATGTGCGCTGGCTCAGCGGTCACGATTCGATTCCCCTTCGCTGGGTAGACGATGTGGCGCTTCCGAATCCGCCTCGCTCGCGATCTTGTACGCTTGTATTTCCTTGACGGCGCGTCGCAACAGCTTCTCGACCCCGCTCAACGTCATGCCGAGTCGCGCGGCGATCTCCTTTTGCGGCACGTCCTCGAGCCGGTACAACCGAAGCGCGGTGCGCATCCGCTCCGGCATCGCCGCCAATGCTCCCTCGAGCCGCATCAGCCGTTCGCGGTCGAGCAAGGCGCGCTCGATCGTCGGCTGTTCGTCGGCGGCGGGCTGGACCTCCATCCACGCGGTATCGCGCGCGCCCGATCGGGTTGCGGCGATCCGCCGGTCGGACGCGTGGTTCGACGCCATGCGGTAGAGATAGGCCGCGGGCTGCGCGACGGGCTGCGACGTGGGCAGCTGGTCGAGCTTGATCCACATGTCCTGCAGCGCGTCCTCGGCATCGGCGCGATTGCCGATCCGTGCGACAAGCAAACGCAGCAGCATCGGCTGCTCGGCCAAAAAGACGGCCTTGAGACCGCTTTCGGTCACCGAATCGCTGGGGTTTGCAACATACTATAGCCTAAAGCGCCGAACGTCCCCGCCCGCAACCCCCGTGCCGCGCGGACAGTCCGGCAGCGTCCGATTACGCGGCTTTTTGCAGCATGACGGCGCAGTCGGGCTCGGCGTAGAATTGCCGTTCGCGAATGCGATCGCTCGACAGGCGCCGGGCGGCAAGGCGGCGCGCAAGAAACTGATAAAAGAACCAGTCGCGCGCAGGCTCGGGCGTCGCGTGATAGAGAATCCGCTCGGCGAGCGTCCAGCGGATCGACTCGCGGTCGCGCGGGCGCGGCGAGGGCGCGCACCACAGGCCTTCGCCATATGCCAGCCGCCCGAACTTCGCCATGCGGTGCATGATCTCGTGATCCTCGAGCACGTAGCCCCAGCGCAGCGCATCGAACTGCCCCGCACGGCGCAACACGTCGGTGCGGAACACCTGCCCTGCCCCACCCGTGTGGCATTGCGCGGGAAACAGCCGTGCCGCCCGCGCCATGCGCTTGGCGGCCTCGACATGATCCTGCTCCGTGGCAGTCGGCGTGACGAAATAGGCGCCGCCCGCGACTGCGCCGGTTTCGAGCAGACGCTCGGCTTGGCGCAGATAGTCGACCGGATACAGCGTATCGGCGTCGCACGTCGCGACGAACCGCGTGCGGGCGCGCTGGACGCCCGTCTGGAGCGCGTTGACCTTGCCGGGGCGCCGCTCGACCAACAGCGTGAAGGCGAGACCGAGCCGGCGGCACGTCGCCGCGGCGACCGCGCCGCTGCCGTCGGTCGACCCATTGTCGATCAGGATCAGTTCGAACGGCACGTCCTGCGCAGCGAGGCTGGCGAGCGTGCCGTCAAGGAAATCGCGTTCGTTGAAGAACGGGATCAGAACGCTCCAGCGCGGCAAAGCGGTCGCGGCCGGACGCTGACCCGGAGCTCCCCACTCGGGATAGTATTGCGATTCGAGCAACATGGCCGTTTCCCTGTAAGCGTCTGTCAGACGGTCTTAGAAAGAAGCGGAGAGAGCGCGGATCGCCGGAATGGCCCGCGCTCGGTTTGCGATAATGCGGCCGCCCCCCGGCCAACCGCACACGATGCCGGACGCGATACGGGCGTTAAGTCCCATAAACTGGTTCGCGGTCGGCATCGGCAAACGAGATCTCCTCGTTAACAGAACGATACCGATGCCGGATAACCGGACGGAAAATATTGCGCTGCGGAACTTTTTCTTACGTCAGGCGTGCGATCACCGTCGGAAGGGACGATCGTTGCGCAGATAGACGACTGCGCGATAGTCGTTCCGGGGCGTGCCGAACACCGGCCGATAATCGCGCGCAAGCGCTGCCTCGACCGCGGCATGGCTCTGCTCGTTCCACTCGGCCAGCGGGCGACTGGCGCTGACGATCACCGGCGGACGGTGCGCGAGGATACGACGGACCTCGGCGGCCTCGTCGATCCCCGTCGCGCCTCGCTCGGGCGCATAAGCGAGCGTCGAGGGGAAGGCATAAGCGGTCGGGATGCAGGCATCCGCGAGTTGATAGACGATCGCGTCGCCGATGAAGACATAGGGGCATTCGTGTCCGCTATTGGCCTTCACCACGCGCGCCAGCGCACGGACGCCGGGCGCGTCGTCGGGACGGATCGCCGCCTCGACCGCGAAGACGGTGAGCCCGGCGGCAACGATCGCGAGCGCGATCCGGCGATGCCGCCCGAACGTCACCGCCGCCAGCGTCAGCAGGGGTGGCAGCAAGGGCAGCGCATAATGATCGAAGAACACGCCGAGCAGCACGAACGGCACGAGCGCAGCGCCGAGCCACGCTGCCGCCAGGCGGATTTCGGGCCGCTGCCAATCGCGCCGCAGCGCCGTGGCGGCACACAGCACGAGCAGCAGGAGTTGCGCGCTGATCCCGGCGAGCCGGCGCAGCGTAAGGTCGATCGGATAGCTGTAATGGCCGCGCGCGAAGATCGAGGTGAAATTATCGTACCAGAATGCGCGGAAGGCCGCGGGGCCGAGCTGCCAGTAAAAGCCGATCGCCGCGAGCGTGGGAGCAAGACCGAGCGCCAGCCACACCAGCCCCGCCGCTCCGAGCATGCCGAGCTTTGCGCCGGCGCGTCGCAAATAGAAAAGATGCGCGAGACCGAACAGCGCGCCCTCAACCGCAGGCGTGTATTTGGTCTGGATCGCCAGCCCGGCGAGCAGGCATGCCCCCGCCCCGCTCCAGACGATCGCACGCGCGTCGCGTCGCTCCGCAAGCGCCGGGAGCCGCAGCAGCAGGACCGCGCCGAGCGCCATGAACAGGTTGAAGAACACCGGCGACTGCCCGGCGCGGCCGCTGAGCATCGGCAGCCATACGAGGTACGCCGCCCCCGCAATCAGCGCGCCCGCTGCATTCGCCCCCGCGATCCGCGCCGCGCGCCCGATCGCCCAGGCCGCCCCCACCGCAAAAAGCAGCGCGACGACTTGATAGGCGACGATCCCGTCGCCCGGCAGGAGTCGTGTCGCGGCATAGATCAGGAACAGCCCGATCGGTTTGCGGTCCCACAAGTCGATATACGGCAGCGCGCCGTGCCACATCCGGCTGCCGACCAGCGCGTAATATTGCTCGTCGGTATGGATGATCGGATTGCCGAAATCGGCGCCGCGCAGCGCAAGCGCGAGTAGCCCGAGCACTACCGAAGGGGCCGCCGAACGCAGCCGCTCGGCGAGGCTCAAAGCTCGCCGGGTCCGAAGCCGAGTCCGTCGAGCAGTGCAGCCCGTGCCGCACGGCACTGCCGCCACATCGCCGGGTCGCCGAGATCGTCGGGCGCGATCCGTTCGGGCCAATGCCGCTCAATCAGATCGGCGAGCAGATCGCAGCGCGCCGGTTCGAGCAGGAAGCGCGGGTCGATCGCCGCATAGGCCGCATCATCCACCGCGACGCGCAGCCGCAGGCACGCCGGCCCGCCGCCATTGCGCATCGACTCGCGCAGATCGAGCGCCTCGACCGAGCGGATCGGCCCATTGCCCGCGAGCATCGTCTGCAGCCAAGCCCACACCGCCGGCACTTCGCGGCACTCGCCCGGCACGATCAGCGCCATCGCACCGTCGGGCAGGGTCACCAGCTGCGAGTTGAACAGATACGATCGGATCGCCGCCTCGAGCGACACTTGCGCCGCGGGCACTTCGAGGATGATCGCCTCGGGCAATCGGCTACGGATGAAAGCATAGACCGCAGCCGGATCCTCGAACGCCTGCTCGTGCGTGAAAAGCACGGTTTCGTTGGCGACCGCAACGACATCGTTGTGGAACGCGCCCGCGGCGATCGCCGCCGCGCTTTGCTGGACGAGCAGCGTGTCGGCCGGATCGAGCCCATGGCGCCGCGCGACCGCCGCACTCGCGGTGCGGTTCTGGCGCGCGGGAAAGCCGCTCTCCTGGCGCACGCCATAGACGAACAGCTCGACTCCGCGCGCAGCGTGGCGCGGCGCCATCCGCATGAAGTTCGCCGCACCCTCGTCGCCGAGTGGGGACGGCAGCGCGTCGTGCACCGCAAAGTGGCGCGTGTCGCCCAACGCGAGGCGCAGCTGCCGCGCGGTCTGTGGCGCTTCGAGGCTGCGGTGAAGCATCGTCGAGAGATTGGCGACCGAGATGTGGCAGCGGCCGTCGCCGGTATCGGGCGCGGGCGAGACGGTGCCGGCATTGGCGGTCCACATCGCCGATGCGGCCATCACGTTGCGCAGCAGCCCGGGATCCTCGCGCCATGCCGCAGCGAGGACGGCATCGTCGTCGCCGGCAAAGCCGAGCTGCCGCAGCCACGTCGCATCGGGCCGATCGTGCGGCAGCAACAGACCTTGCGGCAAGCCGAGCGCCAGCATGTGGCGCATCTTGGCGATGCCCTGCAGCGCCGCCCCGCGCGGCGAGGACACCGCGCCGGCATTGCTCGCCGAGGCGATGTTGCCGAACGACAGCCCGGCATAATTGTGGCTCGGCCCGACCAGCCCGTCGAAATTGATCTCGCGCATGCTCGGCAGCTACCGCAATCGCCGCCGCTAATCCACTGGCCCGAGGCACAGCTCGGCGACCGCATCGACGATCGCCTCGGCATCGAGCCGATACGCGCGGAACAGATCTGGCAGATCACCCGTCTGGCCGAAGCGATCGGTGCCGAGCGGGCTCACGCGCATCCCGCGAACGCTGCCGAGCCACGACAGCGTCGACGGCGCGCCGTCGATGATCGTGACGAGCTTGGCGTGTGGCGCGAGCGCGCCGAGCAGCGTGTCGGCATGGCTCGACGCGCCCGCCCCGGTCCAGCGCCCGGCATGCCGCGCCGACCAGCCGCGATGCAGCAGATCGGGCGACGTCACCATCAGCAGCCCCAGACCCGGCACGTCGTCGGCGAGCAGGGCAGCCGCTTCGAGCACCTCGGGCGTCACCGCGCCGGTGAAGACGATCGCGATGTCGGCGTCCCCGGAGGGTGCTTTCAGCCAATAGCCGCCGCGCAGCGCATCGTCCTGCCAGCCATCGTCGGCCCGCTCGATCTGCGCGATCGCGCGCGTTGTCAGCCGCAGATAGACCGAGCCACCGTCCTCCGCCTGCATGTGCGCGAAGGCCCAGCGCATGATCAGCGCGAGTTCGTCGGCGAAGGCGGGCTCGAAATAGGTGAGCCCCGGCTGGCCGATCCCGATCAGCGGCGAATTGATCGACTGATGCGCGCCCCCCTCGGGCCCAAGCGTCAGCCCCGACGGCGTCGCCACCAGCAGGAAGCGCGCGTCCTGGTAACAAGCGTAATTGAGCGCATCGAGCCCGCGCGCGATGAACGGATCGTACACCGTGCCGATCGGCATCAGCCGCGTGCCGAACAGCGGCGCGGCAAGCCCGAGCGCCGCGAGCATCAGGAACAGATTGTTCTCGGCAATGCCCAGCTCGATATGCTGGCCCGCGCCGTGCCCCGCCCATTTCTGCGCGGTCGGGATGCGCGCGGCGGAAAAGACGTCCTTCAGTTCCTGCCGCCGGAACAGCCCGCGCTGATTCACGAACGCGCCGAGATTGGTCGAGACGGTCACGTCGGGCGACGTCGTGACGATCCGGTCGGCGAGCGGATGCCCCGATTTGGCGAGATCGAGCAGGATCCGCCCGAACGCCGCCTGGGTCGAGAGCTCGGCCCCATCGGGCACCGGCAGGCGCTCGGGCACCGCCACAGCCTGAGCCGGTTTCGCCGTGGCCGCCTGTGCCAGCGCACTCGCCTCGACCACCGCGCGCGCCGAAGCGGCGGCATTGTCGCCGAGCCCGCCATACGGCGCCCATTCCTCGCCCTCGACGATGCCGAGGTCGCCGCGCAATTGCGCGATCTGGCCGGGGTTCATCAGTCCCGAATGGTTGTCCTTGTGCCCCGCAAACGGCAGCCCGTAGCCCTTGACGGTATAGGCGATGAACAGCGTCGGCACGTCATCGTCGCAGCGCGCGAACGCCTCGAGCAAGGTCGCGATGCAATGCCCGCCGAGATTGGTCATCAGCGCGGCGAGCGCAGCATCGTCCTGCGCCGCGATGAGCGCGAGCGTCTCGCTTTGCCCGGCCAGATCGGCGTTCAACCGCGCGCGCCAGGCAGCTCCGCCCTGATACGTCAGCGCCGCGAACTCGGCATTGGGGCACGCGTCGATCCAGTCGGCGATCGCTTGCCCGCCGGCCTGCGCAAACACCTCACGCTGCTTCTTGCCGTGCTTGAGCGTCTCGACGCGCCAGCCACACGTCTCGAAGATATCGTCGAAGCGGCGGAACATGCGGTCCGCCGTCGTGCTGTCGAGCGACTGGCGGTTGTAATCGACGATCCACCAGCAATTGCGGATGTCGTGCTTATAGGCCTCGATCAGGCATTCGTAGATATTGCCCTCGTCGAGCTCGGCATCGCCCATCAGCGCGATCATCCGGCCCGCATCCGCCTCGGCCATCTCGCCATGCGCGATCAGATAATCCTGGATCAGCGAGGCAAACGCGGTGATCGCGACGCCCAATCCGACCGAGCCCGTCGAGAAATCGACCGGGATCGAATCCTTGGTGCGGCTCGGATAGCTCTGCGCGCCGCCCATCCCGCGATAGCGTTCGAGCGCGTCCTGGCTCTGCTGGCCGAGCATATAGTGAATCGCGTGCAGCACCGGCCCGGCATGCGGCTTGACCGCGACTTTGTCGTTCGGGCGCAGCGCGCCGAAATAGAGCGCGGTCATGATCGCGGTGATCGACGCGCAGCTCGCTTGATGCCCGCCGACCTTCAGCCCGTCGCGGCTGTCGCGCAGATGGTTGGCGTTGTGGATCGTCCAGGACGACAGCCAGCGCAGCCGCGTCTCGATCGTCTCGAGCACGGCGATGGTGGCGGGATCGGCGGGGTGCGCCGGCGGGGTAGCGATCATATCCATGCCGCCCCATAGCCGATTGGCGCGCGACCGCGAGGCCCCTTTTGGCGCGGTGTCATCCGGTGGCGACGGGTACCCCCTGGCGCGCGGCGAATTGTGCGATCAACCAGCTGCGCACCAGGCTGATCGTCGGATCGGCAAGATCCTCCGCGCGCAACTTGAGGTAATAGCCAAAGCCGTCGTTGATCACGCTGTCGTACGGCAAAACGAGCCGCCCGGCGGCGATTTCGGGCGCGAACATGTCGATATCGGCGAGCGCAACGCCGTCCGAATGTATCGCATAGCCGACCGCGAGCGCATTCGCGTCGAAGGCAAGCCCGCGCTCGACGTCGAGGCTGATCCGGCATTGATTCGCAAAAGTGCTCCACAACAGCCCGCGCGGTTGCCCCTCGAGCTTGACGTGGAGCAGCGGATTGTCCGCCAGAAACTGCTCGAGCGTCTTGCCCGCGTTGCGCTGCGCCACCTGCGGCGAGCAGACCGGCGCGACGCGCACCATCCACAGCAGATCGGTCACGCGATCATCGATGTTGGGCCGGTCGAACACGATCGCCATGTCGGTCTCGCCGCTCGGCAGGCCGACCGCGGGCGAGCTGGAAATATCGATCCGGATCGCGGGATGCTCGGCGTGGAACGCCTGGATCATCGGCATCGCGACTTGCTGTAACAGCGTCGGCGGGATGTGGAGCCGGATCGGACGGCTGGTGTCGGGATTGCCGCTGATCGCATCCATCGTCTGTTCGATCCGGTCGAACGCCTTGCGCACTTCGGGCAACAGCGTGCGCCCCGCCGCGGTCAGCGCGAGTGTCGGCCCCGAGCGGTCGAACAGTTTGTGGCCGAGCTGCTCCTCGAGGCTGATGACGTGCCGGCTCACCGCGCTTTGCGAGACGTCGAGTGCCTGCGCGCCGGCGGTGAAGCTCAACCGCTGGCCGACCGCATCGAACGCGCGGAGCGCATTCAACGGGAGCCAGCGCCGATTGTCCGGGGATGAGCGAGGAATAGCGAACTCCTGAGCGATGCGGGCCATGCCGAGGCGAAATACCAAGCGCGTTTTGCCACGCGATGCAACGCCGTGCGCGCCGCCGATGGGTCCGGGAAGGTGCGCAAGGTCTATCTGCCACGCCCTTCCGCCGCTACGAAGGTCGATCTTGCGGCGCGCTCGCGTGGCAGCCCGCAAGGCGTGACGGACGACGAAAAGATGGGGCCCAGAATGATGACGACGACACCGCGGCTCGAATCGGCGCGCTGGTATGTCGTGCTCGTGCTCGGGCTCGTCTACGCGCTCAACATCGCCGACCGCTACGTCGTGTCGACCGTGCTCGAGCCGATCCGCAAGGAATTCGGCCTGTCCGATTCGGGCGTCGCATGGCTGACCGGCGTGTCGCTCGCCTTCTTCTACATCTTCGTCGGGCTGCCGATCGCGCGGCTTGCCGACCACGCCAACCGCCGCAACATCGTGGCCGCCGCGATCATCCTGTGGTCGGCGGCGACTGCGGTGCTCGGTCTGACCCAGAATTACTGGCAGTTCCTCGTCGCGCGGATCGCGGTCGGCGTCGGCGAGGCGGGCGGCACCCCGCCTTCGACCTCGATCGTCGCCGATAATTTCCCGCGGCGGCAACGCGCGTTCGCGCTGACGGTCTACGCGCTCGGGCTGCCGCTTGGCGCGTGGCTCGGGTCGAGCGTCGCAGGCGCGATCGTCGAGCATTTCCACAGCTGGCGCGCGGGCTTCATCGCGCTTGGCGTTCCAGGCGTGGTGTTCGGTCTGATCATCCTGCTGAGCGTACGCGAGCCGGTGCGCGGGCGGTTCGAGCGGATCAGCGAAGCCAAGGTGCCGAGCGCGACTTTCCGCGAAACCTGCGCCTTCCTCTGGTCGCAACGCTCGGCGTGGCACATCAATGCGGCGGGCACGGTGATCTGCCTGTGGGGTTGGGGCCTGCTGTTCTGGACGCAGACCTATTTCGAGCGCGCCTATGGCCTGTCGACCGCCGAGGCGGGCGCGCGGCTCGGGACGATCTATTTCTGGGCGGGGACCGCTGCGACGATCGCCACCGGCGCTATCCTCGCGCTGCCGCAGATGCAGGACCCGAAGCGCATCGCCTACGGCCTCGCGGCGGTGGTCGCGCTGTCGACGATCCCGTCGTTCGTCATCTACTGGACGCACTCGCTCAGCCTGGCGACCGCGATGCTGTGGATCGTCGTGCCGGCGATCTATCTCTACGTCGGGCCGACGATGGCGCTGCTGCTCAACTTCCTGCCCGCCAACATGCGCGCGCAGGGGATGGCGATCAGCCTGCTCACCGCCAATGTCGCCAATCTGATTATCGCGCCGACCGCGGTCGGCTGGCTCAGCGACACGCTTGCCGGGCGGCTCGGCAGCAATGCCGAGTCGCTGCGGTATGCGCTGCTGGCGCTGTCGCTGACCGGCTTCTGGGCGGCGTATCATTACTGGACGAGCGTGCGGACCTATGCCGCCGACGATGCTCGGATCCAGGGGACGGGTGCCGCTTGAGGCAAGCACGAAAGGCGGTGGTCACGCGCCACCACCGTCACCCGCGAGCCGGCCTGGTAGATCGCGTAATAGGTCGCACGCTGGATATCGATCACCTTGACGCCGTCGAACAGATTGTTGCCGAAGATGCCGAACTCGTAATTGCCGATGTCATAGGCGATCGAGGCGCTGGCATTGTGGCTCTCTGGGATCACCGCATAGGTCTGGCTACGCCCGCCATTGCTCGCGCGGTCGACGATCAGCTTCTTGGACGTCGGGTCGAGTGTGGTCGAGAAGTCGTTGAAGGTCGTCTGCTGCGACGAGATATATTTGTACGTCGCCTGCAGATGGAGCGACCCGCGCCCGAGATCGGCATCGTAAAACGCCCCGGCCGACGCCGTGACACGCGGTGAATACGGCGTCCGGTCGCCGTCGAACGCGCCGACCGTCGGGATGTCGCCACGCGCGGTCGAATCGTTGAACGAGAAGCTGCCGTTGAGCGTGATGTTGCGCGTCGCCTTGACCGCCGCCTCGAGCTCGACGCCCTTGCTCGCGATCTTGCCCTTGTTGTCGGTGAAGAAATACGAACAGTTGAGCCGCAACCGCGTCTGCACGTCGGACCAATCGATGTAATAGGCGCTCGCGTTGAGCGTCACGCGCCCGCCCGCGAACTTGGCCTTTTCGCCGATCGTGTAGTTCCACAATTTGTCGGGCCCGAACGTTCCCGGTGCCGCGCTATACCCATACGAATTGAGCTGCGTCGTGCAGCGCCCGGCAAGCCCCGCCGTGCCGAGCGGCACCGGCTGGTTAGCGCCGCCATAGCGGAAGCCCTTGGCGGCTTCGGCATAGATCAGCACATTGTCATTGAGCTTGTACGAGATGTTGGCGCGCGGATTGACGCCGTTCGATTTCAGCGTCGAGCGGATCGACTGGGTGATGCCGGTCGTGCGCCCCTGCGCATCCTTGCCGAGGAGCACGCCGAACGCGCCGCCTTCGTAGAGATAATAGTTCTCCTTGAAGTTGAAGTAGCGCAGCCCCGCGGTCAGATCGAGCCGGTCGGTGACGTGCAACGTACCATCGGCATAGGCGGCGAACTGATGCTCGTGCACGTCCTGCAGCCCCGAGAAGATGTCGTTCGAGCTGAACGCGCCGTCGACGGTCTTCGAATCGTAGCGGCCGGTCGGCGTCGCGAACGGGCCGAACGCGGCGTTCTGGTACGACAGCGTGTCGAACCCGGCGACCGGAATGTCCTGGATCAGATGCCGGTTCTGCTTCTCGTAGAACGCGCCGACGGTCCATTTGACCGGGCCATCGTTCTTCGAGACGAGCCGCGCCTCGGCCATGAAGTCGTTGAGCTTCTGGTTGATCGTATAGTTCTCGGCCGGGATCAGGCTGGTGACCGCGTGGTCGTAGCGTGCGGGCGGAGCGTAGAGCGGATACTTCCCGGCGCCGGTATAGGGCGCGTAATAATTGGCGAAGTAATAGCCGATCTGCGGGTCGGGGCTCGCGTTGAAGCCGATCTTGCGGTCGGTGTACGCACCGGTGACGATCAAATTGGCGAAGCCCGCGTCATAATCGAACCCGCCGGTGTAGAGCTTGAACAGATCGCGCGTGCCCTCGGCGCCGTTGCTCTCGTACTGATACGGTTTCAGCCCATCGAGCCCGGTGTTGAGGCCCTTGGCACGGCTGTTTTCATAGGTGAAGCTGCCGTCAACGGTCAGCTTGTCGGTCGGCGTCCAGCGCATCGCGACGCGGCCCTGGGTCGAGCGGTTGCTGTTGGCGTTGTCGACGCGGTGCTGGCCGATATTGTCGATGAAGCCGCCATCGTTGCCGACGAAGATGTTGCCGCGAACCGCGAGCTCATCCTTGATCAGCGGGATGTTGACCATCCCGCGGACGTTATAGCTGCCAGCGCCATATTCGGTGGTCGATCCGCTCGCTTCGGCGGTGCCGAAGACGCTGCGCGCATCGGGCTTGGCCGTCACGAAGCGCACCGTGCCCGCCATCGAGCCCGCGCCGAACAGCGTGCCCTGCGGCCCGCGCAGCACTTCGACGCGGTCGAGATCATAGACCTTGAGGTCGGGCGTCTGGCCCTGCACCGAGATCGGCGTATCGTCGAGATAGACCGCGACCAACGGCCGATCCGACGTGTCCGAGGTGACATAGCCGCCCGTCGCCAGACCGCGCAGGTTGAACTTGTTGAACCCCGGCGCGCCCTCGGTGATGACGAGCGAGGGGGTGAACTTGGCGAGATCCGACAGATTGCCCTGCCCCGACTTGGTGATCTGATCGACGTTCACCACCGACACCGCGATCGGCACCTTCTGCAGCGATTGCGCGCCCGAACGCGTCGCTGTGACGACGATATCGTTGAGTCCTTCGCTTTGCGGCGCGGCTTGCGGCGCATCGGCAGGCGCCTGCGGCTCGGGCGCGGCGCGCGCGATGCCCGGCGCGATCAGCGCAAGCGCTGCCCCCGACGCCATGAGCCGCGCGACGATCCGCGCAGGACGCGCCGAAACGCTGTGACCGACAGAAAGATTCACCACGAAAGTCCCCTTTGCAACCCAGCTGCCCCACCAAGGCAGCCGTCGTGCAAGCCATTGCCGGCTCATGCCTTCGACGCTGTCCTTGATCCCCGTTCGATACCAAAAATCGGATAGGGGCATCCAATTTAGGCATCAATGCCGATTGGCGGTCGCCTTGGCAAGCGGTCCGAGCGCATCGACGAGCGGGCCGAGCCACGCTTCGAAATGGCGCCACTGGTCGAGGCCGTCGCGATTGATCGGCTGGCGGACCTGTTCCGAGCTCGGCGTGCGGACGGTCCGCTCGCTCTCGAAGAACCGCAGGCACTGCGGCTCGAACGGTAGCCCGCAATACGCGAGCAACCGGCGGATTTCGGTCTCGGGATCGTCGATGAGCGCCTCATAGTCGATGCGGTATACCCGGCCCGGCAGCACCGCATCGAAATGCGCCATCAGCGCGACGTAATCGGCGTAATATCTCCCGAGATCGCCAAGGTCGTAGCTATAGGCCTGCCCGCGCGCGAACGCCTGTTTGAACAGCGAGAAGCAGCACGCCATCGGATCGCGCCGGATATCGATGATCCGCGCGTTCGGCAGCATCAGGTGGATCAGCCCGGTGTGGAGGAAGTTGCCGGGAAACTTGTCGACCAGCCAAGGCTTCCCCGCGCGGTGGACCGCGGTGCGCTCGAGATACGCGGTGCCGAGCGCGGCAAAGGCGGCTTCGGGAACGTGCGCGATCGACGACGGATAGCCCGGGTGGCGCTGCGCCAGTTCGCGCGCGAGCGTGGTGATGTCGGGCAGTTCGGACGCGCCGTCGACCGCGCTGTGGCTGGCGAGGATCTGCTCGACCAGCGTCGATCCCGACCGCGGCATGCCGAGCACGAAGATCGGCCCGGCCTCCGCGCACCCCGCCGTGGCGTTGCGGCGGAACAGATCGGCGTCGAACGCCGCGATCGAGTCGGTCACGAAGCGATGCAACGCTGCGGCGTCATGCGGCTCGAGCGCGGCGCGCGCAGCATTGCCGCGAGCATAGTGGACGAACGACTCGGCGTAGCGTGCCTCGTCCTCGAGCGCCTTGCCCAAGGCAAAGTCGAGATACGCGCGGTCGGCCGGATCGGAGCTCGCCTCCGCCGGAAGCGCGAGCATGTGCGCGACCTCGGTGCTATCGAAGCGGACGGTCTTGAGGTTGGCGAGACTCCAATATGCTTCACCGTAGCCCGGCCGGAGTGTGACCGCACGGCGGTAGGCGGCGACTGCCTCGTCCTGCCGACCAACCGCGCGGAGCGCATGGCCGAACGCATGCCAGGCGTCGGCATCATCGGGGGTCGCTACGACGACCGCCTGATAGGCACGGATCGCCGCAGCCGCATCGCCCAGCTGCATGTGGATCGCCGCTTCGAGCATAAGGAAAGCGGCAAGACCCGGCAGCGCCTTGAGCGCGAGATGGATCGCCGCAAGCGCCTCTTGCCCACGCTCGAGCCGGTGAAGCGCGATCGCGTGTGCGAACTGTGCGGGGACGAAGTCGGGCGCAACGCGGCGCGCCTGGTCCAGCAGATCCACGACCGCCGCGAAATTTCCCTGCCGCAGCCCGATATCGGACAGCAGGCGCACCGCGCCGAGATCGTTGAGATCGATCCCGAACCGCCGCTGGAGCGCGCCGCGCGCCGCCGTATCGCGCCGCTCGAAGAACGCCGCAGCCGCCTCGTCGAGTGCGCGATCGGCGACGCAGCCAGGCACCATCCGCGCCTGCGCTGCATTCGCATCGATCGGGCGCCCGAGCAGCAGCAACTGGTCGCCAAGCGCGTGCCATGCAAGCGAGGATTGCGGATTGGCGCGCGTGGCCTGGTCGAGCGCATCGGCGGCGGCCTCCCCCGCCCCCAGTGCGGCAAGCGCCATGCCGAACTCGTAGTGAATCCCCCACGCCTGCGGCATGGCGGCGGCGAGCGGCGCCAACACATCACGCGCCTCGCGGATCTTTCCCACCCGGCGCAGCGCCGCGCCCAACAGGACGCGCGCTTCAACCGAATCACGTCCCCCCGCCAAGACGCCGTCGACACGAGCAAGCGCTGCTAGAGGATCGTGACCCAGCAAGCGCTTGGCGTCCGCCAGCGCGGATTGCATCGTCGAATTGTCCAGCCGCTTGGTCCCCGCTGCGATACCGTTCGGCGAGCCTAGCCGTACCGCCGCGCCAAATCCATCGAACGCGAGTTGGCTCCCGATGCCAAGGCGCAGACCCGCCACGGATTTGACCCGCCCTTGGCACCGGCTGAAACTGCGGGAAAACTTATAATAGATTAGTTTAAATTTGCTCTTTAGAAATAAATTAACACATATCAATGGCTTTGTTGCAAAACTGACGTTGGGGATTCCCGTAGGGAATCGAGTGGGATAGATGGGCGTGATGCCCAAACCTGC
>NZ_JASJVC010000039.1:0-33991 GCF_035019905.1 Sphingomonas sp. 10B4
CCCCCCCCCCCCCCCCCCCCCCCCCCCCCCCCCCCCCCCCCCCCCCCCTTTTTTTTTTCACGCACGATGTGTATAAGAGACAGCCCCTAGAGGCAGCGGGCCGACAGGATGAAAGCCATCATGACCACTCACCACACCCGCATGTTGATTCTTGGTTCGGGGCCCGCCGGCCTCTCCGCCGCCATTTATGGCGCACGCGCGGGGATGAAGCCGATCCTCGTCCAGGGCATCCAGCCCGGCGGGCAGCTGATGACGACGACCGATGTCGAGAATTATCCCGGCTTTGCCGACGTCATCCAGGGGCCGTGGCTGATGGAGCAGATGCAGAAGCAGGCCGAGCATGTCGGCACGACGCTGATGTACGACACGATCGTCGCGGTCGACCTGTCGCAGCGCCCGTTCCGGCTAACCGGCGACAGCGGCGACGTCTATGAAGGCGAGGTGCTGATCATCGCGACCGGCGCTCAGGCCAAGTGGCTTGGGCTCGACAGCGAGGAAGCGTTGAAGGGCAAGGGCGTCAGCGCCTGCGCGACGTGCGACGGCTTTTTCTATCGCGGCAAGAAGGTCGCAGTGATCGGCGGCGGCAACACCGCGGTCGAGGAAGCGCTGTACCTCACCAACCATTCGCCCGACGTGACGCTGATCCACCGCCGCAGTTCGCTCCGCGCCGAGCGCATCCTCCAGGAGCGGCTGTTCGCGCACAAGGGCGTGACCGTCTTGTGGAACAAGGAAGTCGACCAATTCGTCGATGGCGGCGGCAATGCCGGGCTGGTCGCGATCGATCTGGTCGACACCGTGACCGGCGAAAAGTCGCGGCTCGAGACCGAGGGCGGCTTCGTCGCGATCGGGCATCATCCCGCGACCGAACTGTTCCGCGGGCATCTGAAGCTCGACGAGGACCATTATCTGTGGGTCGAGACGGGCTCGACGCGGACCAGCGTACCGGGCGTGTTCGCGTGCGGCGACGTGATGGACAAGATCTACCGCCAGGCGGTGACCGCGGCGGGAACGGGCTGCATGGCGGCGCTCGATGCCGAGAAGTTCCTGGCAGAGGCTGAATTCGAGCTGGCCGAGGCGGCGGAGTAAGAGCCTCATTCTTCGTCACCCCGGCCTCGGGCCGGGGGGCACCGCGCCACAGATTCTGCATGGGCAGGATATGCATCCCGGTGGACCCCGGCACGAGGCCGTGATGACGGTTTAGGGGGCGTCGATCAAACTCTAAATGCGCGTTACCGCGCTGAATATCTGCGCCTCCAGCCACGCCGCATCGCTCGAATGCGCGAAGCTGTGGCTGTCGGTGTCGCACAGCGCGACCGGCCCGTCCCACCCGTCGCGAAACGCGATCGCGGTGGTGTCGCGCGCCGCGAGCAGGATCGTCGTGTCGATCCGGCTCGCCGCCAATGCCGCGCGCAGTCGCGCCGCCAGGCTCTCGGCGGCTTCAGGTTTGCTCTGCGCAACCTTAGCCAACCCACCGGCCAGCTTGGACAAATTGACACCGCCGCGCGCGAGCCGCAGCCATTCGCGCGGGTCTTTCAGCTTCTCGGCATAGCGCGCGCGGATCGCGGCTGCGGGGGGTAGCGCGTCGGTTTCCTCGATCACCCAGGGGTTGGCGAGGATCAGCCGGTCGATCCCGGCGGTCGCGCCGAACAGCGCAAGCGCCGTCGCCGCGTCGCAATTGCCGAAACCGACGAGCCGTTCGATCCCCGCCTCGGCGCTGAAGGTCGCCGCGGCGCATCCGATATCGGGGCCCGAGGTCAGGAACCCGCCGTTCGTCCCCGTCGAATCGCCGATCCCGCGCCGGTCGAAGCGCAGCACCGGGATCCCCCGCGCCGCAAGGCGCTCGGCCAGCAGCGCCATCCCGCGGTGCGCGCCGATACGGATCTCGTTGCCGCCCGACACGATCAGCAGCCCGGTCTTGCCCGGCGCTTCATCAAGCGTGCCGAACAGCGTGTCGCCCGCGCAGGCGAAGCGGATCAGCCTCCGCATGTGGTGATCCAGTCGGCAATATCGTCGGCGAGCATCGTCGCGAGCGCAGGGTCCGAATCCGGCTCGGCGCGTCGCCATAGCGGTGCGCCGGGGACATGCCGATCGGCCGGCATCGTGTCGGTCGCGAGCCGGACGGTCCGGACGAATCCCCCATCCGCCGCAGTCCACGGGATACGCCGCGAGAGATCGGTCAGCAGACCCGGCGCGATGCGGTTGCCCGCAATCTCGATCGGCGCGTCGGCATCGAGATACCAACGATCGCCCAGTACCGTTCCCGCCCGCGCGGCGGCTTGCTTGATCCGCTTGAGGTCGCGCAGCACGCTCGCGCCGTCCTGCGGCGCAAGCTGCCAGCGACCGTCCAATGCGGCAGTCGTGTCGATCAGCGCGCCGCTGCGGATCGACACGCCGTAGCAGCGGCGACCGTCGGCGCGCTCAGGCTTGATCGCGTCGGCGATGCCATCGCTGAAATCGCCGATGCCGCACTGCTCGAGTGGAACAAGGCTTTCGCCTTGGCCCGGCACGTCGGGGAGCAAGCTGCCCACGCCGCAGCGTGCAAGGGCGCGGCAGATCGCCACCGCAAGCGCGCGGACGCGATTGGCTTCCTCGAACAGCGGCAGTGTGACGACGGCGACCGGCCCGCTCCCCGGCCCGAAACGCAGCATGGCCTCGCGGCCGCGGCGCGTCTCGTACGAGTCGATCAAGCGGGTAGCGTCATCGCGGCGCCTTGGCCGCGGCGAAGCGGACGAGGCTGCCAAAGGTCTCGAGCATTTCGCCATCGACCTCGTCATCCTCGATCAGGATGCCGAGCCGCTCCTCGATCTCGGTCAGCAGGCCAGCGACCGCCATCGAATCGAGCTCGGGCATCGCGCCGAACAGCGGCGTCTCTGCGCGCAACTCGGCCGCGCGCGCCTCGCTCAGCCCCAGCACGTCGCGCAACGTCGCGCGGACGGTCGAATCGATCTGGTCGTAATCATCTGGAAGCACAAGGAGCCCCGGTTCTAGCCGTTATGTTGCACCGCGATAGAGACTGGGCCGGGCAATGCCAAGAGCCGCCCCCGCGCGAGCCCTTCACAGCCAAGCCGCGTTCGCTATCAGGGGGCATGCTCGCGCTCGACCCAATCCCCCGGCCTATCGATACGCTGCCCGCGTTCGGGCGTGGCGATGCGGTGGCGGTGATCGATCGCGCGGGGACGCTCGACTTCGACGGGCTCGAGCGGATGACGGGCGAAGTGGCGGCGTGGCTGGCGGCGCAGGGCTATGCGCCGGGTGCGCGGGTCGCGAGCTGGCTGCCCAAGACACGGCTGGCGTGCGTATTGCCGATGGCGGCGCCACGCGCGGGCCTTGTGCATGTTCCGATCAATCCGATGCTCAAGCGTGCGCAGGTCGGCTATATTCTGGCCGACAGCGGGGCGGCAGCGCTGCTGACCCAGGCGGGGCGACGCGATACGCTGGAAAGCGGTGATATCCCCACCGACTGTGCGTCCTTGCTCGACGAGGACGTGCGCGGGGGGGGCCGACTTCCGCCGTCTAACGCCGATCCCGCCACGCTTGCCGCGATCCTCTATACCTCGGGATCGACCGGGCGGCCGAAGGGGGTGATGCTCAGCCACGCCAATCTGTGGCTCGGCGCGATCAGCGTCGCGCACTATCTCGCGCTGACGCCCGACGACCGCGTGCTCGGCGTGCTGCCGCTGAGCTTCGACTATGGACAGAACCAGCTCTTCTCGACCTGGGCGGCGGGCGCCAGTTACGCGCCGCTCGATTATCTGACGGCGCGCGATGTCGTGAAGGCGGTCGAACGCGTCGGCGCGACGACGCTCGCGGGCGTCCCACCGCTGTGGGTCCAGTTGCTCGAAGCCGAGTGGCCCGATGCCGCGGCACGCCGTTTGAAGCGCCTCACCAATTCGGGCGGAGCGTTGACCGCGCCGCTCGTCGCCGGGGTGCGGGCGCGGTTCCCGCAGGCCGATCTCTACCCGATGTACGGGCTCACCGAGGCGTTCCGCTCGACCTATCTTGCCCCCGCGCTGGTCGCCGCGCATCCCGACTCGATCGGCCGCGCGATCCCCTTTGCCGAGGTGATGATCGTCCGCCCCGACGGATCGCAAGCCGCGGCGGGCGAGCCGGGCGAGCTCGTCCATGCCGGGCCGCTTGTCGCGCAAGGGTATTGGCGCGATGCCGAGCGCACCGCGCAGCGTTTCCGTCCCGCACCGGCCTGGTCGACATCGGGCGGAATGGCGGTGTGGTCGGGCGATACGGCGGTGATCGACGACGAAGGCCTGTTGCGCTTCGTCGGGCGCGACGACGAGATGATCAAGAGTGCCGGCAACCGCATCAGCCCGACCGAGATCGAGGAAGCCGTCGTGGCGGGCGGCGAGACCGTCGAGGCGGTCGCACTCGGGGTGCCCGATCCGCGGCTCGGCCAGGCGATCGTCGTGGTGGCGCGCGGCGATGGTGCGCGCGAGGCCGATCTGCGCGCGCGCTTGCGGCGCGATCTGCCGAGCTTCCAGCAGCCGGCGCGCTACGAATGGCGCGCAGAGCTGCCGCGCAACGCCAATGGCAAGCTCGACCGGGCAGCGATCAAAGCGGAACTGACGTCATGAAACCGATGGGTACGATCCCCGCCGACTTTGCCGGTGCCCCCCTCACGATCGCCGGGCGCAGCGCCACGGATTGGGTGGCGATCGCGGGCGATACGCCGCTGTTCGTCTATGACAGGGGAGCGGTCGAAGCGCGGATCGCCCGCTTCCGCGCGGCCTTTCCTGGCATTGACTTGCATTATGCGATCAAGGCCAACCCGTTCGCGGCGCTGCTCGCGGCGATGGCGCCGTTGGTCGACGGGCTCGACATCGCCTCGGGCGGCGAGCTGACGATGGCGCTCGCGGCGGGCAAGGCGCCGCAGACGATCAGCTTTGCTG
This sequence comes from Sphingomonas sp. 10B4, assembly GCF_035019905.1. Classification (NCBI taxonomy): domain Bacteria; kingdom Pseudomonadati; phylum Pseudomonadota; class Alphaproteobacteria; order Sphingomonadales; family Sphingomonadaceae; genus Sphingomonas; species Sphingomonas sp. 10B4. The sequence goes on from NZ_JASJVC010000039.1 coordinate 4,902, forward strand.
GCCCGGGCAAGCGCGACGACGAGCTTACGGCTGCGATCGAGGCCGGGGTCACGATCAACCTCGAATCGAGCGGCGAGGCGACACGCGCGCTTGGCATCGGCGACCGACTTGGCATCACGCCGCGCCTTGCAATCCGGGTCAATCCCGAGATCGAGCTGCGCGGATCGGGGATGCGGATGGGGGGGCGCGCGTCGCCGTTCGGGATCGACGCCGATCGCGCAGCCGCAGTGGCGCGCGATGTGATCGCGGGCGGGGCGGACTGGCGCGGTTTGCATATCTACGCGGGCTCGCAAGCGCTCGACGCCAAGGCGATCATCGACACGCAGGCGGCGACGATGGCGCTGGCCGGGCGGCTCGCCGAGGAAATCGGCGTGACGCCGCCGCTCGTCAATCTCGGTGGCGGCTTCGGCATCCCGTATTTCCCGGGCGAAGTGCCGCTCGACATCGCCGCGATCGGCGCGGCGCTCGCAGAAACACTCTGCACCCGCAGCACGGCCTTGCGCGACACGCGCTTTGCGATCGAGCTCGGGCGCTGGCTCGTCGGCGAGGCGGGGGTCTATCTCACGCGCGTCGTCGATCGGAAGGAGAGCCGCGGCGAGACCTTCCTTGTCGTCGATGGCGGGCTCCACCATCAGCTCGCGGCGACGGGCAATCTCGGCACGGTGGTCAAGCGCAACTATCCGGTGAGCATCGCCACCGCCGCCGCCGGTGCGCCGACTGAGGTCGTCAGCGTCGTCGGGCCGCTGTGCACCCCGCTCGATCGGCTCGCCGATCGCGTCACGTTGCCGGTCGCCGCGGTCGGCGATCTGGTTGCGGTGTTCATGGCCGGCGCATACGGAGTCTCGGCAAGCCCGACGGCGTTTCTGGGGCATCCGCTCCCGTTGGAAACGCTGGCCGAGCATTCCTAACGGTATATTCACCCCTTCCGCACCATATCGTGTCGACAGCCGTAGCTTGCTCATCCGGGGCAGACGTGACTCGGGTCGGCAGCATCAAGCGGTGGGAGGTATGCATGCAGCGTTTTTCGAAGTCAGTTCGCGTGGTCTTGAGCGTCGGGACGAGCGCGCTCGCGCTGGCCGGTTGCACGACCGCGAGCCGCCCTGAACTGCCGCAGGCCGCCTTTGTCGCCGGGCAGGAACAGCCGGGCGAGGAATATATCATCGGCCCGCTCGACCAGCTCAACATCTTCGTGTGGCGCAACCCCGAGCTGTCGTCGAAGGTGCAGGTCCGCCCCGACGGCCGGATCACCACGCCGCTGATCAGCGACATGCCCGCGGTCGGCAAGACGCCGCGGATGCTCGCCGACGACATGAAAATCGCCCTTGGGGAATATATCAAGGATCCGATCGTTTCGGTCATTGTCGAGAACTTTTCCGGCACCTTCAGCCAGCAGATCCGCATCGTCGGTGCGACCGCCAAACCTGCTTCGATTCCGTACCGCGCCAACATGACGCTGCTTGACGCGATGATCTCGGTCGGGGGCTTAAGCCAATATGCCGCAGGCAACCGCGCAAAGCTCGTCCGCTACAATCGTGAGACCGGCAAGCAGGTCGAATACAATCTCAAACTGTCGCGTCTGCTCAAGGACGGCGACAGCCGGGCCAACGTGCGGCTCGAACCCGGCGATGTGATCATCATCCCCGAGAGCATGTTCTAGGGGCCGCCGAACGATGAGTGGTTTCCTCACCGAAGTGCAGATCATCCTGCACACCATGTGGATGCGGCGCTGGATAGCGCTCGGCGTCGCATGGGGTGTCGCGGTGTTGGGCTGGGCGGTCGTCGCGCAGCTCCACAACAGCTACGAATCGCGCGCGCGCGTCTTCGTCCAGCTCAACACGATCCTGCCGAGCGCGGTCGGGATCACCGCGGCCGACCAGCAGAAGGACGTCGACACGATCCGCCAGACGCTGACCTCGGCGGTCAATCTGGAAAAGGTCGTGCGCGGCACCGATCTCGCCAACACGGTCAAGACCGATCGCGATGTCGCCGACCGCGTCAATACGCTGTCCAAGGCGATCAAGATCACCGCGCAGCAGGACAATCTGTTCGAGATCGTCGCCAGCGGATCGAGCCCCAAGGTGACGGCGCAGATCGTCCAGAAGCTGATCGACCTATTCGTCGAACAGAATCTGTCGGGCGACCGCGACGAGACCAATTCGAGCCTCAAATTCCTCGATGCGCAGCTCGAGCAGCGTCAGAAGCAGCTCGCCGATGCCGATGCCAAGCGCGCCGACTTCCAGAACCGCTATCTCGGCAGTCTGCCGGGTTCGGGCTCGCTGACCGACCGGATGGGCGCGGCGCGCTCGGCGATGGCGCAGGTCGATAGCGATCTGGCGGCGGCGCAGTCGGCACTGTCGGTGGTCAATGGCCAGATGGCCGGGACGCCTGCCAACATCCCCGGCGCAGCGGGCGTTGCCGCCAGCGCCGGCCCGGCGCGTGCGCGGCTCAATGCGATCCAGGGGCAGCTCGCCGATGCGCGGGCGCGCGGCTATACCGAGAACCATCCCGACGTCGTCGCGCTGCGCAGCCAGCTTGCGTCCGCGCAGGCAGCAGCGCGCAGCGAGCCGATGGTCGGCGGCGGTGGCGCCGCGTCGGCTTCGAACCCGGCCTATCTCGGGCTGCGCTCGATCCAGGCCGACAAACAGGCGCAAGTCGCGGCGCTTAGCGCGCGCAAGGGGCAGCTCCAGCACGATCTTGATGCGATCAACGGCAAACTCGCTGGCGACCCCGCGGTCGCCGCGCAGCAGTCGCAGATCGATAACGACTATCAGGTGATGAAGGACAGCTATGCCAAGCTGCTGGCTGATCGCGAGGCAATCAAGCTGCGCGGCCAGGCGCAGAGCCAGACCGATTCGATCAAGTTCAGCGTAATCGATCCGCCGACGGCACCGCGCGTTCCTGCATCGCCCAACCGGCCGCTGTTGCTGACCGGGGTGCTGATCGCAGCGCTCGGCGCAGGCGTCGCGGTGGCTTTCGGGCTGACGCAGTTCAAGACGACATTTGCGACCGCAGGCCGGCTCGAAAAGGCCGCCGGACTGCCGGTGATCGGCTCGATCGGGGCGATCGTCACCAAGGCGCAGCTCGCACACCGGCGGCGGATGCTCGCCTATTTTGCCGGCGGGGTCGGCGCACTCGGTGCGGCCTATATCGGCTTGCTCGGGGTCGAGATGCTTCAGCGAGGATTGGCAGCATGAGCGATCCAACCCTGCGCAAGCGTCCGTCGCTGCTCGAGCAGGCGGCCACGCGCTACGACTTCAACACACATTTCCGTCCGCTCGACGATGTACCGGCCGAGAAGCCGGTCACCACGCCGATCGCGCCACTCGCGTCGCCTACGCCCGAGCCGCGTCCGATCGCGGCGCCACGCGCTACGCCTCGGCCGGGCGCCGAGGTCAAGATTGATCGCGCCTTGCTCGCCGAGCGCGGCATGCTCGTACCGGGTGCGCCGATCGGCGCACTGGTCGAGGAATTCCGGCTGGTGAAGCGCCAGTTGCTCACCACCGCGCGCGGCGTTCGCGTGCGATCTGGCGACCTGTCGCGGACGATCCTCGTTACGTCGGCACAGCCCGACGACGGCAAAACCTATTGCGCGCTCAACCTCGCCATCTCGATGGCGGCCGAGCGCGACCTCGAAATCCTGTTGGTCGACGCAGATTTCGCCAAGCCCGACGTCATGGCGCGGCTGGGGTTGAGCGAGGGGCGGGGGCTGCTCGATGCGCTCGCCGATCCGCAGGTCGAGCTCGAGAGCTGCGTCGTGCGCACCGATATCCCGCATCTCAGCCTGCTGCCCTGCGGCACCAAGTCGAATGCCGATACCGAGCTTGTCGCGAGTGCACGCACCGGCGAACTGATCGCGCAACTGCTCGCGGCCGATCCGCGGCGCGTGCTGATCTTCGATTCGCCACCGGTGCTGGCCGCATCGCCCGCTGCCGCGCTCGCGCATCATGCCGGGCAAGTGATGCTCGTCGTGCGCGCCGACCGCACCAGCGAAAGCGACCTGCGCGAGGCGATCGACCTGCTCGACGGGTGCGAAGACATCCAACTCCTCCTCAACGCCGTGTCGTTCGCCCCCGGTGGGCGGCGCTTCGGTAGCTATTATGGACAACAGGAAGACGCGTCATGAAGTGCCGCCTCCGCTCCACTGCACTCCTGCTCGGGACTGGGCTCGCTGCGTTGATCGCGGCCGCACCGGCGCAGGCGCAGGACCAACAACGCCGAACCCGCATCTCGCCGTATATCGAGATCGGGCAGATCGTGACCGCCGATCTCAAGAATGACGATGTCCTGACCTATTCGACGGTCGCGGGCGGGGTCGAGGCGTCGGTCCAGACACCTCGGACGCAGCTGCAGGTCAGCTACCGCTATGAGCGGCATTTTTCCTACGCCAAGCGTGTCGGGGACGACGACCTGCACAATGGCCTGGCGCGCGGCAGCATCGCCGTCGCGCCTAATCTCAGCATCGAGGCCGGCGCGATCGCGACGCAGACGCGTACCGATATTCGCGGCGCCGCACCGATCGCGCAGGTCGGCCAGCGTGACAATATCAGCCAGGTGTTCTCGGGCTATGTCGGGCCGAGCTATGCTGCGCGTGTCGGCCCGGTCGGTGTCGCGGCGAGCTATCGCTACGGCTACACCAAGGCCGGGTCACCGGGGACGACCGGTGTCGCACCTGGCAGCCCGCGGCTCGACGTGTTCGACAGCTCGCAAAGCCACACCGTCAACGTCAGCGCGGGGGTGAAAGCGGGGGCGCTGCTGCCCGTCGGGATCAACGTCTCGGCCGCGTATGACCGCGAGACCGCCAACCAGCTCGACCAGAAGTTGGAGGACAAGGTCGTTCGCGCCGATCTCGTCGCGCCGGTTGCGCCGACGGTCGCGCTCACTGCGGGCGTCGGCTACCAGAATCTGCAAGTGCGCCAGCGCGATGCCTTGCTCGACGCAAACGGTGTACCGGTGGTCGACCGCCGCGGCCGCTTCCAGTCCGATCCTGCCTCGCCGCAACGCATCGCTTACGAGACCGACGGCTTGATCTATGACGCGGGCGTGATCTGGCGTCCGTCGGAGCGCACCACGCTGCAGGCGCATGTCGGGCGGCGGTATGGCGGGATGACCTATTTCGGAACGCTCAGCTACGCCGCAACGCGCTCGATCTCGGTCAATGCCGATGTCTATGACACGGTCGAGACGTTCGGGGGGCAGTTGCGCAACAGCCTGGCCGGTCTGCCGACCTCGTTCCTCCAGCAGCGTGCGGCATTCGGTCAGCAATATAGCGGCTGCACGTTTGGCGCGGCGGGTGCGGGGGCGGGCGGGTGCCTCAACGGCGCGTTGCAGTCGATTTCGACCTCGGCGTATCGCGCACGCGGCATCGATGCGGTGATCTCGGCGACTCGCGGCAAGCTCAACCTCGGCGTGGGCGCGGGCTATTCGAACCGCCGCTTCCTCGCGCCCGACCAGATCAACGCGGCGTTCTCGATCAACGGCGTCAGCGACCAGAGCTATTATGCCCAGGCGTTCGCCAACGTGCCGCTCACGCGGGTCTCCGGTATCAACGGGACGCTGATCTACAATTATTACGACAGCGGGATTGCCGATGCGCCGGGCGTGACAAGCGCCGCGGCGACCGCGCTCTATTATCACAATTTCGGTCGGATCGGCACGACTGCTTCGGCAGGCCTGTATTCGTTCAGCCAGAGCGGCGTCGCGGATCAGCTTTCGGCGACGGGCCAAGTGGGTGTACGGTATCAATTCTGAAACGCACGGGCGGATTTCTGTCATTGCGGGGATAGCAGCATGTACGAAGACTATTATGGATTGCGCGGTCGCCCGTTCCAGCTGACGCCCGACCCACGCTTCTGGTTCGAGACCGCGACGCATCGCAAGGCAATGGCGTATCTCGGCTATGGCCTGGCGCAAGGTGAGGGCTTCATCGTCATCACGGGCGATGTCGGCGCGGGCAAGACGACGCTGGTCGGCCATTTGATGGACACCGTCGATGCGACTCGGCTCCACGTCATCAAGATCGTCTCGACGCAGATCGAGGCCGAGGATCTGCTGCGGATCGTCGCGGGCGGGCTCGAGATCGAGAGCGACGGGCTGACCAAGGCGCAATTGCTCGTCGCGATCGAGCGCGGGCTGCGCGCGACCGCGCGTGCCGGACGCCGTACGCTGCTGATCGTCGACGAAGCGCAGGCGCTGCCCGTGTCGAGCCTCGAAGAGCTGCGGATGCTCTCGAACTTCCAGACCGGCAGCCATGCGCTGCTGCAGATCTTCCTGCTCGGCCAGCCCGAGTTTCGCGAGCGGCTGCACGGGTCGGACCGGCTCGAACAGCTCCGCCAGCGCGTGATCGCGGTCCACCATCTCGATCCGATGGAGCGGGACGAGGTCGAACCCTATATGCGCCATCGCCTCGCCGTGGCGGGATGGACCGGGCGCCCGGGCTTCACGCCCGGCGCCTATGCCGCTTTCTATGACGGCACCGACGGCGTGCCGCGGCGGCTCAATCAACTGGCCGGGCGCGTCCTGCTCTACGCAGCGATCGAGCAACTCGAGACGATCGACGCGCATGCAGTGGCGACTGTGCTTGCCGACATTGCGGGCGACATGCCCGGCGTGAAGGCGATTGCGATACCCGAACGCGAAGCGCTGGTCGCGACGCCGGAAGCCGAACCCGTGCCGAGCCTGGTGCCCGAACCGGACGCGCCGGCCGTGCCGCACTCGGATCCGGTCGCTGCACCCGAGCCGGTGGCGGATGTCGAGCCGGAACCCGAACCTGAGCTTGAGCCCGAGCTGGACTCAGAACCGGAGCCGGAGCTGGAGCCGGACTTCGAGTCGGAGCCCGAGCCCGAGCCCGAGCTCGAAGCGGAAGACGAAACGCCGCATGCGCCCGATCCGGTCGTGCTCGCGGTCAGTGAGCCTGTCCCGGAACTGCTGCCGGTGCCCGCATTCAAAGTGCGGCCTATCGCCGACGACGCGGAGGACCATCCGCCGATCGCGCCGCGCGAGGAGCCCATTGCATCGACAGACGTGGAGCCCGACACCAGTCTCGCCGAGCAAGTCGCCGCGCTGACCGCGCGTGTCGAGGAGCAGGACGTCGCGCTGCGGCGCGTGCTGAAATTGCTCGTCGACTGGGCGGAGTCGGGACAGGCGCCGGGCCTTGCCATGCAGCATGACGAGGACTGAGCCGATGCGCCACGCGCTGACGGTCGATATCGAGGACTGGTTCCAGGTCGGCGCGTTCGAGACGGTGATCGACAAACGCGACTGGGATTCGCTCACGCCGCGAGTCGAGCGCAACACCGATGCGGTGCTCGCACTGTTCGGCGAAAGCGGCGTCAAGGCGACCTTCTTCACGCTCGGCTGGGTGGCGCAGCGCTACCCAGCCTTGATCCGGCGGATCGTCGAGCAAGGGCATGAGGTGGCGAGCCACGGCTGGGACCATGACCGCGTCTTCACGCTCGATGCCGCGCGGTTCCGCGCCGACATCGGCCGCGCGCGCGCAGCGCTCGAGGATGCTGCGGGCGTCGCCGTCACCGGCTACCGCGCGCCGAGCTTCTCGATCGATGCGCGCACGCCCTGGGCGTACGATGTGCTCGCCGAGGAGGGCTATGCCTATTCATCGAGCGTCGCGCCGCTCAAGCATGACCATTACGGCTGGCCCGAAGCTTCGCGCTACGCCTTCCGCCCGCTTGCCGATTCGCCGCTAATCGAAGTGCCGGTGACCGTCGCCGAATTGGGCGCGCGCCGGATGGCGACGGGCGGGGGTTTCTTCCGGCTCTTCCCGGCGGCGCTCACCGATTATGCAGTACGCCAAGTCAGTCGTGACGCGCAGCCGGCGATCTTCTATTTCCACCCGTGGGAAATCGACCCCGGCCAGCCGCGCGTCGCCACCGCGCCCGCGAAATCGAAGCTGCGGCATTACAGCCGGCTCGGCGCGATGGCGGGCAAGCTGCGCGGCTTGATCGGCCGGCATGACTGGGGCCGCATGGATGCCGTCGTCGCCGCGCTCGACCTGCCGGCGCGGGCGCGCGAGCCAGTCGCGTGACAGCGCCGTTGCTCGCCGCGCCGGTCGGCGTCCGGGCGATCGATTTGCGGGAGCCCGACGCGCGGACGCGGGTCGACGCGTTCTTGCGGGCGCACCCTGAGGCGACGCCGTTTCACCTCCCGGCGTGGAGCCTCGGCGTCGCACAAGGCTGCGGGCAGACCAGCCACACGCTCGTCGCCGAGCATGCTGACGGGGCAATCGTCGGGCTGCTCCCTTTGACCGAGATCCGCTCGCCGCTGTTCGGCAGGGCGTTGGTGTCCAACGGCTTCGCAGTCGGCGGGGGGATACTCGCGACTGAGGCTGCGGTGATCGCCGCGCTTGCCGACGCCGCTTGGGCGCTGGCCGAGCGGCTCGGCTGCCCGACGCTCGAACTGCGCGGCGGACCGATCCCAGCCGAGGGCTGGCAAATCGACACGACCACCTATCTCGGCTTTGCGCGCGATCTCGCGGCCAGCGATGCCGACGAACTGCTCGCGATCCCGCGCAAGCAGCGCGCCGAGGTGCGCAAGGCGCTCGACGCCGATCTCAAGGTCGCGATCGGAAGCGCGCCCGCCGACCTCAAGGCGCATTATGCGGTCTATGCCGAATCGGTGCGCAACCTCGGCACGCCGGTATTCCCCAAGCGGCTGTTCCGCGCGGTGCTCGATCAGTTCGGCGACGATGCCGACATCCTCACCGTCCGCGCGAACGGCGAGCCCGTCGCGTCGGTGCTCAGCGTCTATTTCAACGGCACCGTCTATCCGTATTGGGGCGGCGGCACGCACGCCGCACGCGGGCTGCGCGCCAATGACCGGATGTATTTCGCGCTGATGGCGCACGCCCGGTCACGCGGCTGCACGCGCTTCGATTTCGGTCGTTCGAAGGCCGGGACCGGCCCTGCCGCATTCAAGAAGAATTGGGGCTTCGAGGGCGTCGCGCTGCCCTACGCCAAGCGCGCCGCGGTCGGCACCGAGGCGCGCGAGATCAACCCGCTCGATCCGCGCTATTCGCGCAAGGTCGACCTGTGGAAGAAGCTGCCGCTGTGGGTGGCGAACCAGCTTGGCCCGCACATCTCACGTGGCCTCGGCTGATGGGAGACATCCTGTTTCTCGGCCACCGCGTGCCGTATCCGCCCGACCGTGGCGACAAGATCCGTGGCTTCCACATCCTCAAATATCTGTCGGCACGCAAACGCGTCCATTTGATCGCCTTTGCGGACGATACGCGCGATCTTGCCGGCAAGACCGGGCTCGCCAAAATGACCGGCAACCGTTCGATCATCTGGCGCTCCAAGTCGCGCGTGCAGGCAGCGATCGAGGCGCTGCTGACGCGCAAGCCGATTTCGCTCACATCGTTCGACAGCCGGTCGCTGCGGAGCGCGGTCGAGGCGCTGCTCGAGCGCCATGCGATCGACACGATCTACGTTTTCTCGAGCCAGATGGCGCAATATCTGCCGGCGCGCCCGCGGCAGACGGTCATCATGGATTTCGTCGACATGGATTCGGCCAAGTTCGCCGCCTATGCGACGGAAGGCCGCGGCCCTATGGCGTGGGTGATGCAGCGCGAGGCGAGATTACTGTTTCAGTACGAACGCGCGATCGCCGCGCGCGCCGATGCCAGCCTATTCGTCAGCGAAGCCGAGGCGCAGCTGTTTCGCGAGCGCAGTGGCGCGGAGCGCGTCCATGTCGTCGAAAATGGCATCGACACCGACGTCTTTGCACCCGACGCCTCGTTCACGCAGATCGAGGCGATCGAGGCGTTGATCGTCTTCACGGGGCAGATGGATTATCGCCCCAATATCGAAGCGGTGAGCTGGTTCGTCGCGGCGATCTTCCCGCACATTCGCATGCGCTTTCCGCACGCGCGCTTCGCGATCGTCGGGCGCGCGCCGAGCGAGGCGGTCAAGGCGCTTGGCAAGCAGCCCGGCGTGATCGTCACCGGCGAAGTCGCCGATGTGCGCGGCTGGCTTGCCGCGGCGTCGGTCGTCGTCGCACCGCTCAAGCTCGCGCGCGGCATCCAGAACAAGGTGCTCGAGGCGATGGCGATGGGGCGTCCGGTGGTCGCGTCGCGCGCCGCGGCGGAGGGGATCGACCATGCCGACACGCTGCGCGTCGGCGAGAGCGTCGGCGAGATCGCCGATGCGGTGATCGCGCTGCTCGACGATCCTGCCGCAGCGGGACGACTGGGCCGCGAAGCGCGCGCGCAGGTGCAGGCGCGCTACAGCTGGGAAGCGCGGCTTGCGCCGCTCGATGCGATCCTCGGGATCAGCGTCAAGGCGCCGCCGCGCCGCTCCGCGGCCTGAGCCGGTGACGATCGCAATGCCCGTGCCCGCGTCTGCGGACTCGCGCGCGTCGCTCGCGCCGATGTGGCGGCGGCAGACGGCGATCCTCGCCATCGTCGCGATGGCATTGCTCGCGCTGTTCCGCAGCGATGTCGCTGCGTTGACGACGATCTGGTGGACGAGCACGACCTTCGGACATTGCCTTTTCATCACCCCGGTGCTCGCGTGGCTGGTGTGGCAGCGCCGCGGTGAGCTCGCGCAAGTCGCGCCGATTGCCTGGGCGCCGGGGCTGGCGATCGTCGCGCTTGGCGGGCTCGGCTGGCTGTTCGGCGATGCTGGCGGCGTCGCGCTCGCGCGGCACCTCGGGATCGTGATGATGCTGCAAGGCGCGGTGGTGACGCTGCTCGGCCCCAATGTTGCGCGCGCGTTGCTCTTCCCGCTCGCTTATGCGGTGTTCCTCGTGCCCTTCGGCGAGGGGCTCGAGGAGCCGTTGCAGCGCGTGACCGTCGGCATGACGATGCCGCTGCTCCATCTGTTCGGCGTGCCCGCGCAAGTCGACGGCGTGCTGATCACGATCCCCAACGGCTATTTCGAAGTGGCCGAGGCGTGTTCGGGCGCGAAGTTCGTGATCGCGATGATCGCCTACGGCACGCTCGTCGCCAATGTCTGCTTCGTGTCGTGGAAACGGCGTGCGCTGTTCCTGCTGGTGTCGGTGATCGTGCCGGTGGTCGCCAACGGCGTGCGCGCGTTCGCGACGATCTTTGCGGCGTATCATAGTTCGGTCGAGCAAGCGACGGGGTTCGACCATATCGTCTATGGCTGGGTGTTTTTCGGGCTGGTGATGGCGGCGACGCTGGCGATCGGCTGGCGCTGGTTCGACCGCGCGCCCGATGCGCCGGTGTTCGATCCCGCAAAGCTGCAGAGCGTCCCGCGATTGCGGCTCGACGCGGTGGTCGCAGCCGCGCTCGTGCTCGCGGTCGCGGCGGTGTTCCCGGCCTTGTCGAGCGCGATCGCGGGGCGGGCGCAAAGTCTGCCGGCGGAGATCTCGCTGCCGGAGGTGCCGGGCTGGCACCGCGTCACGACGAGCACGCGCGCGGTGTGGTCCCCCAATTACCCGGGCGCCGACCATTTCCTGCTTGGTCGCTATGCCGATGCGGCGGGCGAGACGGTCGATCTGGCGATCGCGGTCTATGGCAGCCAGCAGGAGGGCAAGGAGATCGTCGCGTTCGGCGTCGGGCCGATCCGCGAGGACGATGTGTGGCTCCGTGTCGAGGATCTGCCCGATCTTGCGGGTGGGTCGGTGATCCGCGTCAGCGCCCCTGGCCCGGTCGAGCGGCAGATCGTAACGTGGTACCGTGTCGGCGATGCGCTGACGACCAAGGGGCCGATCGTGAAACTGGAAACGCTGAAGGCCAAGCTGCTCGGTGGGCCGCAGCGCGCGGTGGCGGTGCACGTCTCGGCCGAGATTCTGCCGGGGCATGACGCGCGGGCGGCGATGACGCGCTTCATCGCGGCGCTCGGTCCGATCGAGCGTGTGGCCGATCGTGCCGCCGGGATGTCGCGCTGATGTGCGGCATCGCCGGTCTCTATTATCCCGCGACCCCCAAGCCGGTCGATCCCGCGCGGATTCAGGCGATGGCCGACGCGCAGGCGCATCGCGGGCCCGACGGCTCGGGCGTGTGGACTGCACCGGGCGTCGGGCTCGGCCATCGGCGCTTGTCGATCATCGACGTTGCCGGCTCGCCGCAGCCGATGGCGAGCCAGAACGGCGCGCTGACCGTCACCTACAATGGCGAGATCTACAATTTCGCCGAGCTTCGCGCCGAGCTGCAGGCGTTGGGCGCGGTGTTCGTCACCGCTGGCGATACCGAGGTTTTGCTTCACGGCTGGGCAGCGTGGGGGCCGGCGATGCTCGACCGGCTCAACGGCATGTTCGCGTTCGCGCTCCACGATGCGCGGCGACAGAGCCTGTTCCTCGCGCGCGACCGGCTGGGGGTAAAGCCGCTCCATTATGTCGAACTGGCCGATGGTGCGGTGGCGTTCGCGTCGGAATTGAAGGGGCTGCTCGCGCATCCGTTGGTGCGGCGCGTGCCCGACATCCGCGCGGTCGAGGATTATCTGGCGTTCGGCTATGTGCCCGACGATGCGTGCCTGGTCTCGGGGGTCAAGAAGCTGCCCGCGGGGCATTGCTTGCTGATCGAGCGCGGTAAGCCGGTGCCGGCGCCGTCGCGCTGGTGGGACGTCGATTTCTCGAAGCGCGCGACCGGATCGGCCAAGGCGCTAGAGGACGAACTGACCGCGCTGCTGCGCGAGGCGGTGACGTCGCGGATGGTGTCGGACGTGCCGCTCGGCGCGTTCCTGTCGGGCGGGGTCGACAGCTCGGCGGTGGTCGCGCTGATGGCCGAGGCGTCGCGCGGAGCGGTGCGGACGTGCACGATCGGTTTTGACGAGAGCAGCCTCGACGAGCGCAAATACGCCGACGAGATCGCGCAGCGCTTCGCCACGCAGCATCGCGAGCGGGTGGTGGCGGCGGATGACTTCTCGCTGATCGACACGCTGGTCCATGCGTTCGACGAGCCCTTCGCCGATGCCTCGGCGCTCGCCACCTACCGCGTGTGCGAGCTGGCGCGCGAGGATGTCACCGTCGCGCTGTCGGGCGACGGGGCGGACGAGGCGTTTGCGGGCTATCGGCGCTACAAGTTCCAGGCCGCCGAGGAGCGCGTGCGCGCCCTGGTGCCGGCGTCGGTCCGCACCGATGTGTTCGGCACGCTCGGGCGCTGGTATCCCAAGGCCGATTGGGCGCCGCGACCGCTGCGCGCCAAGACGACCTTGCTCGCGCTCGCCGAGGATGGCGCGGAGGGCTATGCGCGCTCGGTCGGCGTGACGACGCCGGCGTTGCGCGCGGCGCTGTTCACCGATGCCGCGAGGGCGGCGCTTGGCGGGCACCGTGCCGAGGATCGCTATGTCCGCTCGATGCGCGATGCGCCGGCGCGCGACGCGCTCGACCGTGCGCAATATGCCGACTTCCAGCACTGGCTGCCCGGCGACATCCTGACCAAGGCGGATCGTACGAGCATGGCAGTCGGCCTGGAGGCGCGCGAGCCGCTGCTCGATTACCGTCTGGTCGAGTTCGCCGCAAAACTCCCTGTCGGGATGCGGCTGCATGGCGGGCAGGGGAAGTGGCTGCTCAAGAAGGCCATGGAGCGCTATCTTCCCAAGGACATCCTCTATCGTCCGAAGATGGGCTTCGTGACGCCGATCAGCGCGTGGTTTCGCGGGGCCTTGGCGGATGAGGCAGCGCGGCTCGCATCATCGCGCGTGCTCGCTGGAACGGGCTGGTTCAACGCCACGACGATCGCGCAGCTCGCCGACGACCACCGCAGCGGCCGCGCCGATCATGGGCGGACGCTGTGGCAGTTGGTGATGCTCGAACGCGCGATGGCGCGGCTGTTCGGCTGAGCTAGCGGAATACCGCCAGCGCCGCGTGCAGCGTCAACGCGACGAGCATCAGCGAGCTGCCGAGGAAGAATGCGAACCGCACCGAGACCTTGTTGATCGTCGCCTGCCAGATGCTGTGCGCGATCCGCAACGCGACATAGGCCCAGGCGATCCAGGCGTTCGCGCCGTCACCAGTGCCGGTCAGCGCGATCACCCCGCACACCGCGTAGAACAGCGTCGGCTGTTCCATCAGGTGATTGTAATTGTGCGCGACCCACTGGATCTTGGGCGGCAGCCCGCGGTCGGCATCGGCGGGCTTTGTGCCGACCAGCGTGCCGAGATCGATCCCCGACGCCTTCATCGCCGGCAGGCGCGTCGCCAACATCCACAGCAGCATCACCAGCGTCCAGGCGATCATCGCCACGACCGGTTTTAAAATCTCGCTGTGCATGAAAAAGCCTCCCCCAATTGCTTGGGAGAGGCTGCCTCAGTTAGTCTTGCTTTGCAACGCAATCAGTCGAAGCTGGCACCCCAGCGACGCTTGACGCGGTCCTTCCACAGGCCGCGGTGGTAGGCGTCCGATGCGAGGAGCGGCATGACCGAGCCGGCTTCGGCGAACACCATCTGCTCGATGCCGGTGTTGACCTTGCCCCACGATGCCGCTTCCTGCAGCGTCGAGGACGAGCAGGCACCGTCGCGCACGTCGGCAACGGTGATCTGTACCGCGTACTTGTGGACCTGCACGTCGTCATGGCCGAGGATCTCGGCGCAGACGACGGTGTCCTGGATGAAGTTCTTCGGCACGCCGCCGCCGATCATCAGCAGGCCAGTGACACCCGCCTTGATCTTGATGTCGGTCAGCTCGCGGAAATCGGCGATCGCGTCGAGCACCATATAGGGCTTGCCCTCCTTGGCGCGGTCGACCTGATGCTTGACCAGACCGAAGCCCGCCGACGAGTCGACGAAGGCCGGGCAGAAGATCGGCACGTCATGCTCATAAGCGAGCTTGACGAGGCTGTTCTCCTTCTTGCCGTTTTCGACGAGATACTTGCCCATTTCGCGGATGAACTCGCGGCTCGAATAGGGCCGCGGCTCGAGCGAGTTGGCGATCTCGAGGATCGTGTGGTCGCAATCCTGGAGCTGCTCTTCGTCAATGTACGTGTCGTAGATGCGGTCGATTAGCAGCGAGCGCAGCGTGTCGTCGTCGGGCACTTCAAGCGCCTGATAATGCTTGTGACCGAGGCCTTCGAAGAAATCCATGTCGACGATCGACGCGCCCGTTGCGACGACGCCGTCGATCATGTTGTTGCGCAGCAGCTCGGCATAGAGATCCATGCAGCCGCCAGCCGAGGTCGAACCTGCGATGACGAGGAAGATCGAGCAATCCTTGTCGGCGAGCATCTGATTGTAGATGTCGGTCGCGCGGCCGAGGTCGCGGCTGGTGAAGCTCATCTTCTTCATCGCGTCGACGATCGGGCGCGCGTCGAACTTGGTGATGTCGATATGCTCGACGGTGGTCGAGAGGAGCTCGGCCTTGCGGTTGGACATGTCGTTCATGGAAAACTCCTTAGCAAACAGCCGTCATCCCAGCGAAGGCTGGGATCTCCGGGGGCGGGCGATACGCGCGCTTCCGGGAGACCCCAGCTTTCGCTGGGGTGACGGATCGTAATGGAATTGGCCTGTTACAGCGTGACGACGTTCGAAGCGACCTCTGGCTGTTCGTCGCCATAGACCTCTTCGCCGTACAGCGACACCATCGGCTCGTCAGAGACGATTACCGTCTCGTCCGAACCAAAGCCGTTGAACGCGGTGCGCATCGCCGACCCGTAAGCGCCGAGCATCCCGATCTCGAGATAGTCGCCGGCCTTGACGTCGGCAGGGAGGTAAAACGGCCCCACCATATGGTCCATGTCGTCGCAGGTCGGGCCGTAGAAGCTGAACGGCATGTCCTTCGAGCGGCTCTCGGCCTCGCGCAGCAGCTCGACCGGGAAACGCCAGCCGATATGCGCCGCATCGAACAGCGCGCCGTACGCGCCGTCGTTGATGTAGAGCTCATCGCCGCGACGCTTTTCGACGCGCACGACGATCGAGCTGTACTCGGCGCACAGCGCACGGCCGGGCTCGCACCACAGCTCGGACGAATAGCTGACCGGCAGCGATTCGAACGTGCGGTGGATCGTCTCGAAATAGCGCTCGAGCGGAGGCGGCTCCATCCCCGGATAGGAAGAGGGGAAACCACCGCCGACGTCGATCACGTCGACCGTAACCGCTGCCTCGACGATCGCCGCGCGGACGCGCTCCATCGCATTGGCATAGGCTTCGGGCGTCATCGCTTGCGAACCGACATGGAAGCAGATGCCGAGCGCATCCGCCGCTTGGCGAGCGCGGAACAGCAGCTCCTTGGTCTCGCCCGGCGCCGCGCCGAACTTCGACGCGAGGCTCAGCTTGCTATGCTCCGACGAGACGCGAAGTCGGACGCACAGCGTCAGGTCTTCGGCGCCATCGGTCGAGTCGACGATCTTCTCGAGCTCTTCCACGCTGTCGAGCGAGAACGTCTTCACGCCATAGTCGAAATAGGCCGCACGGATCGCCTCGGGTGCCTTGACCGGGTGCATGAAGCACAGGGTCGCGTCCGGCAGCGTCGACGCCACCAGCCGCACTTCGGCGATCGAGGCCACGTCGTAATGCGTGATTCCGCTGTCCCACAGGATCTTCAACAGATCCGGCGAGGGGTTCGCCTTGACCGCATACATCGAGCGACCCGGGAACTTCTCCGCGAAGAAACGGGCCGCACGCGCAGCAGCGTGCGGACGAACGAGCGTAACCGGCTGGACCGGCTTCTGCTTAGCGACGTCGATGCCGGTAACGGCAGTCGAAGGGGTGGTCGCTAACCCCAGCGCGCGATGTAGATTGTGCAATTCAAGGGACCTCCAATGTCCGCAGACAAGTTCACGAAAACACTGCCTTGCGGTTGGAAGTCCCATGGGGCAGCGGATGGGCGAAATAGGGTCGTGCTTTTTCAATGTAAAGCGGTTTTGGACCCCCCGGAGGTGACACGTGACGATTTTAAGACAGCCGACCCGCGCAGGGGTGCGCGACGCCGCCGCCAAGGTCGCTGCGGTGGTGCCGGCAACGCCGCTGTTCGTCGTGGATATTCAAGGCGTTGCGGTCGCTTTCAAGGCCGAGTGCCTGCAGCCGATGGGCGCGTTCAAACTGCGGGGGGCGTGGCACCGTTTGACCGCGATCGAACCCGATTTTCGGAGCAAAGGCGTGGTCGCCTTCTCGTCGGGGAATCACGCGCAGGGAGTCGCGTGGGCAGCACGGCGGCTGCAGATGCCCGCGACGATCGTGATGCCCGCCGATGCGCCCAAGGCCAAGCGCCACGGGACGCTTGCGCTGGGGGCCGAAGTGGTGAGCTATGACCGCAAGACCGAGAGCCGCGAGACGATCGCCGCGCGACTCGCCGAGGCGCGGGGCGCGGTGCTCGTGCCGAGCTTCGACGATCCGTGGGTGATCGAGGGGCAGGGCAGCGCCGGCATCGAATCGGCCGCGCAGATGGCGGCGGCGGGGCTGGGGAGTGCTGCTCGCGTGGTGGTGCCGTGCGGCGGCGGCGGGCTTGCCGCGGGGCTGGCGCTGGCCCTGCCCGACGCGGGCGTTACCGTGGTCGAGCCCGCGGGGTGGGACGACATGCGGCGTTCGCTCGAGGCGGGGTGGATCGAACCCGTCGGCGATTCGCCGCCGCCGACCGCGTGCGACGCGTTGCAGACGATGCGGGTGTCGGGGCTGACCTTCGATGTGCTCGCGCGGCGGGGCGCGACGGGGGTTGCGGTGAGCGAGGCGGAGATCCGTACCGCGCAACGCTGGGCGGCGGAGCGCTTGCGGCTGGTGGTCGAGCCGGGCGGCGCGGTGGCGCTGGCGGCGGTGTTGAGTGGGAAGGTGGCGGTCGAGCCGGGGCTGCTGGTGCTGCTGTCGGGGGGGAATGTCGATCTGGCGGCGTATGGCGCGGTGCTGGCCGGGACGGACTGATCTGTGCGGTGCCGGGGGGATCGGGAAGGGTCGACTTGGCGTGGGCCTAACGGTTAGGGTTCTGCATGACCGCCCTCGAAGGCCTTGCGCCTGCTCTTGCCATGCTCGCCGCCTTCGCCTGCCTGATCGGCGGCGGCATGTTGATCGCCAAGCGTCAGAACGTCCGCAAGGGTGTGCTCATGCTGGTGATGGCGGCGGTGCTGGTGGGTAACGTGGTTATCTGGACGCTGTAGCGCGATCCGCCGCTGCGCGTGCGACGAACCGTGCCGAAATTGACTCGATTGACCCCTGGACATGGTGTTTACACCGGCGATCGTTTCCGTTTTGGCGCCAATGCGGTCGCGCAGGTCTGACGATTTCAAAGAGCCGTGCACGCTATACCATGGCGGCCGCCTTGTAGGACAGGGCCATGTCTGTTTTCGACCAGAACCGGACGTCCAGCTTGCCTGATGGCTATCCCGACAGGGGACGCTCGGTATCGACCTTGAGCAACAACCCTGCGACTATCGACCCGCGAGATTTTGGGTCTTGATCGGGAGCGGCACGTGCTAGATTTCTTCTATAGGCTCCGGCTGAAGCCGGGCGCTGACTTCATCGAGGAGCGGCCCGAGTCCGTATCGGCGGACCTTCCTTACGAGCTTCAATCGAAGATCTTCGATCAGCTGGCGACGGTCGGCATCGCCGGCGCAGGGCTCTCGGTCACGTTGATCGGCAGTTTGCTCCAGAACGCGTCGCGCGTCGTGTGGCTGTCAGTGATCCTCTTCGGGTTAGCCGCCATTACGTCGGTCGGTGCCAACGTTCGGCTGATCGACGGACTGACCCAACGCCGGCCTGTCCTACGCCGCACCAAGCTGGACGTGCAGATCGCGATGGGCCTGATCGGCATGGCGATCGGATGCCTGTGCATGAGCATGTATTATGAAGGTAATCGTGCACCACCGAAGGCCGCTAGCGTGCAGCCGGCACGGTAAAGCTGGGATGTTCGCCGACCACCACCACGGGACGATTGGCCCGACCTAATAGCAGCACCTTGAGCGGAATGTCCGCTTACCACCAAACCCAGACATTTATCGCCCCGGTGAAAGCCGGGATCGATATGTCGCGCGGCGCGCGGCGGATCGCATATGGTGCGACCGCGACCTTCGCCTCGGTGGCGGTTTTGGGTGGCGGCAGCGAACGCCGACCGTCGCGGGCGTGCCAGGCTAGCCATCTCGCGCCCCCCGATACCGGGCTTCCCACCCCACGCCGCTTGCACCAAGCGCCCTGCGGCGTAAGAAGAACCGACACCGTGTGACCCGAAAGCCGCTTATCTCATGACGATGACCTCCGTCGACTTCGCCAGCCTGCTCTGCTCGCGGCTCTGCCACGATTTGCTGAGCCCGGTGGGTGCGCTCAACAACGGGCTCGAACTGCTCGCCGACGAGCATGATCCCGAGATGCGCGCGCGCTGTCTCGAGCTGCTCAGTGAAAGCGCCAAGGCGTCGGCCAACAAGCTCAAATTCTTCCGGCTCGCGTTCGGCGCGGCGGGCGGCTTTGGCGAGACCGTCGACGCGCGCGAAGCGCGGGCCGCGATCGAGGGGCTGTTCGGCGACGGGCACCGCGTCAAGCTCGGCTGGCTGGTCGAGGATGCGACGCTGCCCAAGCCTGCGATCAAGGTGCTGCTCAACCTCGCGCTGATCGCCGGCGACGCGCTGGTGCGCGGCGGGCAGCTCGATGTCGGGGCCGAGAGCGTGGATGGGCAGATCGAGATCGTGGTGCGCGCAGCGGGCCCGCGGATCGTGCTCGATGGCGAGATGCGCGCCGCGCTGACCGGGACACAGGGCGATGCCGTCATCACCCCGCGCGCCGCCGCGGCCTATCTCGTCCATGCGCTCGTCGCCGAGGGTGGGGGCGGCGTGCAGGTATCGGATCCGGGCGATGCGGTGCTGCTGTTCGGGGCTGCGTTCAAGGCCGGCTGACCCCCCGCGACCGCCAAGCCCCGGCGCGGGCGGCGCATTTCCGGACGCTATACCCGCCCTTAACCATTCTTCGGCCATGGTATTCCGTAGCGTTTCGCGGGGACTCATGGACGACCTTTTACAGGAATTTATCGCGGAGACGCGCGAGACGCTCGAGGCACTCTCGGGCGAGATCGTCGCGTGGGAATCGGCGCCCGGCGACCGTGACCGGCTCGATTCGATCTTTCGCTTCGTCCACACCGTCAAAGGGAGCTGCGGCTTTCTCGACCTGCCGCGACTCGCGCGGCTGAGCCATGCCGCCGAGGACGTGCTCGCCGCGGTCCGCGCGGGCGAGCGCACCCCCGATACCGCGCTCGTCAACGCTGTGCTCGCCATCGTCGACCGGATCGGCGAACTGGTCGAGGCGATCGATGCCGGCCATGCCGTCGATGATTCGGGCGAGGATCTGCTCGTCGCTGCGCTCGATTCCGGCGCGCAGGCCGCCGCGCCGGTGAGCGTGGTTACACCGAGCCGCGCGCCGAGCCGCAGCGTGCGCCTGAACGTCGACCTGCTCGACCGGATGATGAGCGGCATGTCCGACATGGTGCTGGCGCGCAACGAGCTCGCGCGGCGGCTGCGCGACGACGGCGCCGACCCGAGCGTCGAGGCGGCGCTCGAGCGGCTGTCGCTGACCGTTGCCGAGATGCGCGACACCGTCACGCGGACGCGGATGCAGAAGATCGATGCGCTGTTCTCGGCGCTGCCGCGGATGGTGCGCGATACCGCGGCCGAGCTCGGCAAGTCGGTGACGCTGCAGATCGAGGGGAGCGACGTCGAGCTCGACCGCGAGATGATCGAGATGATGCGCGATCCGCTCGTCCACATCATCCGCAACTCGATCGACCACGGGATCGAGCCGCCCGCGCTCCGCCGTCTGGCGAAGAAGCGCGAGAATGGCTGGCTCAACGTTTCCGCCCGGCAATCGGGCAACCAGATCATCATCGAGATTTGCGACGATGGCCGCGGGATCGACGTCGATGCGCTGATCGCCAAGATCGCGCAGGAGGGCCGCCGCAGCGAGGCCGAGTTGCGCGCGCTGAGCCCACAGGCGAAGCTCGACCTGATCTTCGAGCCCGGCCTGTCGACCAAGACGGTCGTCACCGCGATCTCGGGGCGCGGCGTCGGGATGGACGTGGTGCGCGCCAATGTTGAACAGATCGGCGGGCGGATCGAACTGTTCAACACGCCGGGGACGGGCCTGCGGATCGCGATCCATGTGCCGCTGACGCTGTCGATCATGTCGACGATCGGCGTCGGCGTGCGCGACCAGCGCTTTGCGATCTCGCGCCAGGCGATCGAGGAGATCGTCCGCGTCGGGGGGCAGACGATCCGCATCGACCGGATCGGCGATACGCTGACCGCGACCGTGCGCGACCGGCGGATGCCGCTGATCGATTTGAGCGATATGCTCGGCTTTGCGCCGCTCGACCCGGCGATGCTCGTCATCGTCAGCGTG
Source organism: Sphingomonas sp. 10B4 (assembly GCF_035019905.1). Taxonomy (NCBI): domain Bacteria; kingdom Pseudomonadati; phylum Pseudomonadota; class Alphaproteobacteria; order Sphingomonadales; family Sphingomonadaceae; genus Sphingomonas; species Sphingomonas sp. 10B4. The sequence continues at coordinate 26,117 of NZ_JASJVC010000039.1, forward strand.
TCGGGGGGGAGCTATGCGCTCGCGGTCGACGCGGTGCTCGATCATGAGGAACTGGTCATCAAGCCCGCCGCGCCCGCGATCATGGCGACGGGGATCTATGCCGGCCAGACGCTGCCCGACAGCGGGCTGCCGATGCTGATGCTCGATTGTGCGGGAATCGCGCACGTCGCCGGGCTGGTGTTCACGCGCGCGACCGCCGCCGACGAGGACGCCGTGGTCGAGGCCGTGCCGGGGGTGCAGGCCTTGCTGTTCGAGGATCTCGACGGGTGCCGCCGGATCGTGCCCTTGTCGGTGATCGACCGCGTCGAACCCGTCGCGACGGGCGCGATCCGCATGTCGGCGGGGCGGTTGCGGCTGTCGGTCGAGGGGGGGATCATCCCGCTCGTCGCGCTCGGCGAATGGGCGGCGCTGCCGACGGTCTCGGTGCTGCGGCTGCGCGATGGCGCGACCGAGATCGCCTATGCGATCAAGGAAGCGCTCGACATCGTCGAACTGCCGAGCGCAATCGTGCCGGCGCATGCGGTCGGGCCGATCGCGGGCGTCGTCGCGATCGACGGCGAGCAGATCGAAGTGCTCGACCTGTTCTGGATCTTCTCGGCGCACGGCGGCGGCGAGGCCGAACCCGACGCGCCATTGTGCCTGCTCGACAGCGCCGAATCGGCGTGGATGACGACCTTTCTCAAGCCCGTGCTCGAAGCGTCGGGATACCGCGTCACCGATGCGCTTCGCCCGGGCGAAGTGCCGCGCGTGCTGGTGCGGATGGAAAGCGACGCCGCGCCGTCGGCGAGCCAGATCCCGGTCGTCCGGCTGCGGCGCGATGCCGAAGGCGCCAGCGACACGATTTTCCGCTACGATCGCCCCGCCGTGCTGGCGGCGGTCGCGCGCTCGGCAGGAGGCCGCTGATGCCACTCTTCCTGATCGCGCAGATCGCCGGTCGCATCGTCGCGATCGAATCGGACCAGGTCGAATCGGTGGTCGATATCGGGACGATCATCCCGGTGCCGCGCGCCGACCATCACGTCCGCGGGCTTGCCGCTTTGCGCAGCCGCGTGGTGACCGTAATCGACACGCGTGCCGCGCTCGGGCTCGAGCCCGGGACGACCGCCGCGACGCGCGCGGTGATCACGATCGTCGACGGGCACCATTATGCGGTGCTGGTCGATGCGCTCGACGATGTCGCGCCGTTCGAGCTCGCGCCGCTGGCGGCGGGGATCGTGCTCGACAAGGGGTGGCTGACCGTCGGGCGCGGGATCATCGAGCGCGACGGCGAGCCGATCCTCGCGATCGGCCTGGCGGCGCTCATTCCGCGCGGACTGGCGCTTGCGGCGTGAGATTAACGGGACGCTTACGCATTTCGGGCAAAGTCCGTCATAGCGTGCTCTAACAGGGTGAATTCATGAAAACCTGCCTCGTCGTCGACGATTCGAAGGTGATCCGCAAGGTCGCCCGCCACATCCTGGAGACGCTCAACTTTCGTGTCACCGAAGCCGGCGATGGCCGCGAGGCGCTCGATTCGTGCCTCGCCTGCGCGCCCGACGTCGTGCTGCTCGACTGGAACATGCCCGTGATGAGCGGCATGGATTTCCTGCGCGCGCTGCGCGACAGCGCGATCGCGAGCCGCCCCAAGGTGGTGTTCTGCACCACCGAAAACGGCATGGCGCACATCCGCGCCGCGATCGAGGCGGGTGCCGACGAATATGTCATGAAGCCGTTCGACCGCGAAACGCTCGAAAGCAAGCTTCAGATTGTCGGCATGGCCTGAGGGCGCATGATGCCCCTGGCTCCCTCCCTCATCGCCGGAAGCGCGGTCGACGACTCGCCACGGGTGCTGATCGTCGATGATTCGGCCGTGGCGCGCGCGGTAATCGCGCGGGCGCTGGAAGGCGGGCGCTTCATCGTCGCGGGCGCTGTCTCGAACGCCGACGCGGCGCTCGCGTTTCTGCGCGCGACACCGGTCGATGCGGTCGTGCTCGATATTGAAATGCCCGGGACCTCGGGGCTGGCGGCACTGCCCGATCTGATCGTCGCGGGGCAGGGGGCCAAGGTGCTGATCGTCTCGTCCGCCGCCGCCGAAGGCGCTGCCGCGACGATCGAGGCGCTCGCGCTCGGCGCGGCCGACACGCTGATGAAGCCCGGCGTGGGCGATTTCGCGGGGCGGTTCTCGGTTGCGATCGTCGAGAAGCTGCGCCGCCTGCTGGCGGTCGAAACCCCCGCCGAGACGCCGTTTGGGCTGTCGCCGCGACGCCCCGAATCCGATGGCGCCAGCGCTGCGCTCGCGACGGGGCAGGGGTTCGACATCGTCGCGATCGGCGCCTCGACCGGCGGGATCCACGCGCTCGCCAGCCTGCTGCGCGAGCTGCCCGTGTCGTTCCCGCTGCCGATCCTGATTACCCAGCATTTGCCGGGCTCGTTCATGCCGTTCTTTGCAGCCCAGGTCGCGATGATGGCGGACCGACCGTGCGACGTCGCGACCGATTCGATGCGGATCCGCCCCGGCCGGACGATCGTCGCGCCGGGCGATGCGCATATGCGCGTCGTCAGCACCGGCGACGGCGCCGCGATCCGGCTGAGCAGCGAGGCCAGCAAGAGCGGCTGCATGCCCTCGGTCGATCCGATGTTCGACAGCCTGGGTGAGGTTTACGGCGCGCGCGCGCTCGGGATCGTGCTGAGCGGCATGGGGCGCGACGGGAGCGACGGCGCACGCCGGCTGGTCGATCGCGGCGGGATCGTTCTTGCGCAGGATCAGGCGAGCTCGGTCGTGTGGGGCATGCCGGGCGCGATCGCGACGGCCGGGCTCGCCAGCGCGCTGCTGCCGCCGGCCGAGATCGGCCGGATCGTCGCGACGCGGCGACGTCCGGCATGAGCGATGGCAGCGACGCGCTGAAGTTCAACCTGCCGTTCGAACGCGCTTCACCTGCGGGCACGATGGGCGTGCTGACCGCGATCCTCGAGTCTCGCACCGGGCAGCAGCTCGGCGCGAACCGCGCGTGGCGGATCGAGACCGAGCTCACCCCGCTGATGCGCGACCTCGGGCTCGCTTCGCTCGAGGCGCTGGCGGTGGCGGCACAGCGCTCGCCGACGATTGCCGAGCAGGTCGCCGACGCGCTGCTCAACCAGGAAAGTTCGTTCTTTCGCGACGCCGCTGTGCTCGATCTGGTCGCGAGAGCGCTCGCCGCGATGCGCGTCGACCATCCCGAACGGCGGCTGCGGATCTGGTCCGCGGGTTGCTCGTTCGGCCAGGAGCCGTTGTCGCTCGCAATGCTGTTTGCCGAACAGCCGGCGCTCGCCGGGGCTGCGATGCCCGAGATCGTCGCCACCGACGTGTCCGAGGCGGCGCTCGCGCGGGCGCGCAGCGGGCGCTACTCGCAATTCGAGATTCAGCGCGGGTTGCCGATCCGCCGCATGGTCGAATGGTTCGACACCGATGGCACCGACTGGATCGCCAAGCCCGATCTCGTCCGCCGCATCGCGTTTCGTCGGATGAACCTGGTCGCCGGCGCGCTGCCGTCGGGGCGCTTCGACGTCGTGCTGTGCCGCAACGTTCTGCTATATCTGACCCCCGAGGATCGCCGGCAGATCCTCGACCGGTTCGCCACGATCCTGCAGCCCGGCGGCGTGCTCGTGCTGGGTGCGGGCGAGACCACAATCGGCCAGACCGAGGCATTCCAGCCGAGCCCGACGTATCGCGGCCTCTACGAACGCCACGCATCGAGCGTTTGACGGGCTCGGCCACCAGCCGTTGCTGACGGGGTTCCTTGTCGCGCGCGTCCGTGCTTAAGCTCTGGTTTGGCTTGCGTAGGGACCTCCCCATGACGATCATCGAAACGCCCTCGCCCAATTTCGACGACCGCTCGCTGCCGGTGTCGATGATCGTGCTGCACTACACCGGCATGCAGACCGGACAGGCGGCGATCGACCGCCTGCGCGACCCGGAAGCGAAGGTCTCGGCGCATTATCTCATCGCCGAGGACGGGCAAGTGCTGCGCATGGTGCCCGAGGACAAGCGCGCGTGGCACGCCGGAAAATCGTGCTGGCGCGGGATCGAGGACGTCAATTCGGCGAGCATCGGGATCGAGATCGTCAATCCGGGGCACGAATTCGGCTATCGCCCTTTCCACGAGGAGCAGATCGATGCGCTGATCCCGTTGGTTGCGGGGATCACCGAACGCCACGGGATCACGCGCGGCAACGTCGTTGGCCATTCGGACATCGCGCCGGCGCGCAAGCAGGACCCGGGTGAGCTGTTCCCGTGGAACCGGCTCGCCAAGGTGCGGCTCGCTTTGCCGCGACCGACCAAGAAACTGCTCGACCCCATGTGGGCCGATGCCGGCTTCCTCGTCGCGCTCGAGCGCTTCGGCTATGACGTGCGCGACAAGCTCGCCGCGGTCGTCGCGTTCCAGCGGCGCTTCCGCCCCGAGCTGATCGACGGCGTGATCGACGGCGAATGCCGCAGCATCCTGCTCGCACTGCTGTTGCCAAAGCCGCAAGGGGACGACTAAGGAACGCGCAGCCAGAGGGTCGGGCGGCCGCGGGTATCTTTGGATACGCGAGGAAAGTCCGGGCTCCGCGGAACGACGGTGCCGGGTAACGCCCGGCGGGGGTGACCCCAGGGACAGTGCCACAGAGAGCAGACCGCCGATGTCCGAGCTTCCCGCAAGGGGAGCGAGGAACAGGCAAGGGTGAAAGGGTGCGGCAAGAGCGCACCGCGCGACGGGTAACCGAAGCGGCATGGTAAACCCCACCGGGAGCAAGATCGAATAGGGGTGGCACATGGGCTTCGTTTCAGCTCGTCACCCGGGTTGATTGCTTGAGGCGGCGTGCAAACGTCGTCCTAGAGGAATGGTCGCCTAACCCCGTCGCATGGCGGGGGGGACAGAACCCGGCTTACAGACCCTCTGGCGCTTTTTCGTTTTCGACGCTTTTCATGGGCGTTTCACAAAAGCGTCATGGCGCTATCGCACCGCGATGCTTAGATGGCCCGCTATGGCGCGTACATCATCACGATCGGTCGACTGGGGTTTTCCGCGCTGGCGCGCTTATGGCGAGGCTGGCAGCGAGGCGGCGACCGTGCGGTTGTGCGACCGCCACGGCTGCACCGAAAAGGGCGATTGCCCCGCGCCGAAATCCCCCAACAGCCCGGAACGCTGGTATTTCTGCCAGGTCCATGCCGGCGAATACAATCGCGGCTGGAATTATTTCGAAGGCCTCAGCGCCGAGGAAGCCGCCGAGCGCGAGCGTGCCGAGACGCAGACCGCCGAAGGCTATACCGAATCGCGCCACAATCAGTGGGCGGGGCGCGGTGACGGCAGCCGATCGCGCGACGAGATGCGCGCGCTCGAAGTGCTCGAGCTCGAGGTGGATGCCGAATTCGACGCGGTGCGTGTGGCGTGGCGGCGGCTGGCCAAGTCGAACCATCCCGACGTCCGCCCCGGTGACAAGGAGGCTGCGGCGCGCTTCCTCGCGATCCAGGCGGCGTATGACGTGCTGAAAGCTGCCGAGGAGCAGCGCCAGTGGAAGCCCGAGGCTTGAAGACCGTCCGTTCGGACTGGGCGAACACGCTGCTGGTCTGCAAGAAATGTTCGAAGAAGATCGGCGGCGGGTTCGGGCCGAAGGGCAAGACCGGGCTCGCCAAGGCGCTGCGCGCCGAGCTTGACGTCGCCAAGGGCCGCAAGGGCTCGCTCGGGATTATCGAAGTAAAATGCCTCGGCGTGTGTCCGAAGGGCGCGGTAACGGTGGTGAACGGTGCGGCACCGGGCGAGTGGCTATTGGTGCGCGAAGGCCTACCGATGGCAGCGGTGGCCGCCGAGCTTGGGCTTGGCGCAGCGCCCGATAAGGGCATTCCGCGAGACTAGACGCTCCGGCGTCGCCATCTGGCATTCGTCAAGCGACCACGGTGCTGCGACTCCGCTCGTACCTAGCGCCGGGTCTCTCCCCGAGCGGCGAGCGGGATGCGCTCGACGATCTGCCCGAGGCGGGTGCGCAGCGTCGTGAAGGTGGGCGTGTCATCCTGCGTCTTCCCGAGCCGGACGAGCACGAGCTTCTGATCGGGCGAGGCGATGACGAACTGGCCGAGATGGCCGAGGCACGACACCAACGAGGCGGGGCCGTGGCCGGGGAACAGCGCGGGTCGCCGATCGACCCCGCCGGGCCGGTTGAGCCAGAGCTGGCCGCCATATTCGCGATTGTCGGGCGACGGCGTCTTCATGAAGGCGAGCCAGTCGGGCGCGACGATCTGCGTGCCGTCGGGCGCCTTGCCCGCGAGCAGTACGCTGCCGAGCCGGCCATAATCGTCGAGCGTCATGTAGATCAGCGATCCGCCGATCTGCGTCCCCGCGCCGTCGAATTCTAGCCGGGCGCTGGTGATGCCCGCGGGGGCGAACAGGCGGCGCTCGGCAAACGCCTGATATGCGCGTGCCCGCGCGCGGGGATCGGTGCTGGCGGTCAGTGTGCGCGTGATGATTTCCGACAGGATCAGCGTCGTCAGCGAGCTGTATTCGAACTTGGCGCCGGGCCGGGCCTCGAGCTTGGCGCCGATCGCGCGCGCTGCCATTGCCTGCGATCCGCTGACGAACAGCACTTGGTTGGTGTCCGACGCTTCGACCGGATCGCCGACTTCGGTGTGCGCCAGCCCTGACGCCATATTCAGCAGCATCCGCAGCGTGATCGCACGGCGCGGATCGCCCGCTTCGTGCCATTCGGCGATCGGCGCGGGGGCATCGAGCGCGAGCTTGCCGTCGGCGACGAGGTCTCCGACGAGCAGTGCGGTGACGGTCTTGGCCATCGACCAGCTGATGAAGCGCGTCGCATCGGAATAGCCCGGCGCATAGCGTTTCGCGACGACTTGCCCGTCGCGGAGCAGCAGCGCGGCGCGCGTTTCGCCGACATCGGCGCTGAACAGCGGCGCGAGCGGGCCGGGGTCAGGGGCGGCAACCGATCCGGTCGCGAGCAGTGCGCTCGCCAGCATCAGCCAATGGCTTTTCATTCGCATGGACGAAGACTAGGCTCGGCCGTGATGAATGCAAGACGCCTGATTCTTGGGTCGTTGCTCGCCATGGTGCTGGTCGTGGCGGGGGGCAGTTATGCGTGGGTGCGTGGCCACCGCGCCCAGCTCGAGCTCGGCGTCGGCTACGCCGCGCGAGTCGCGTGCGGGTGCCGTTATGTCAGCGGCCGGCCGCTCGGCGATTGCCACAAGGATTTCGAGCCGGGCATGGAGCCGATCCGGCTGTCCGAAGATCCCGCGACGCGCACCGTGACCGCGTCGGTCCCGCTGATCGCACGGCGCAGCGTGCGCTACGATCCGGTGCTCGGCTGCCAGCCGGAGCGCTTTACGGGGACGCCGCTCGTCGTGCCGCACTGAGCGCGCGCGGGCATCAGGCGTCGGCGTAGCGCGCGGCGGTGTCGCGGATCAGCGCGATCATGTTGGGAATGCCTTGCGTACGGTTCGAGCTCAGCTGGTTTTTGAGATCGAACGGCGCGAGCTCGGTCGGGATGTCGGTGGCGAGGATCGCCGCGGCGGGCTGATCCTGCACCGCGAGCAATACGAGCGCGATGATCCCCTTGGTGATCGCAGCGTTCGAATCGGCGAGGAAGTGCAGCGTGCCGTCGTCCTCCGCCATCGGATAGACCCATACCGAGGCCGAGCAGCCGCGCACCAAGGTCGCATCGGTTTTGAGTGCGTCGGGCATCGGTTCGAGCTCGCGGCCGAGATCGATGAGGAGCCGGTAACGGTCGTCCGCATCGAGGAAGCTATATTCGGATTCGAGTTCGGCGAGGGTTTGCATGGGGGTTGCTATAGTCGCTTCGTGCTGGGTTCGTCACCTTTTTCGCCCCTCCCCTTCAGGGGAGGGGATGGGGGTCTGTCTCTTATACACATCT
>NZ_JASJVC010000040.1:0-33491 GCF_035019905.1 Sphingomonas sp. 10B4
AGATGTGTATAAGAGACAGCCTCCCGCAAGCGGGAGGGGGGAAGACGACGTTCACCCATGGTTATGCGTCGCAGTCCAATCGGCACGACCGCCCCACGTCTCGACCGAGCCCGAAACCGTGCACCCGCGCACGCCAGCCTCGATCGTCCCGATCGCGAACACCGTCTCGCCCGCGGCTTCGAGCCCGGCGGTCACCGCCGCGACCTCGTCCGCAGCCACCACAGCGACCATCCCGATCCCGCAATTGAAGGTCCGCGCCATTTCCTCGGGCTCGATATTGCCCTGCGCCTGGAGGAACGCCATCAACCGTGGCTGCGCCCAGGCATCGGCGTCGATCTTCGCATGCGTGCCGTCGGGCAGCACGCGCGGGATGTTCTCGAGCAAGCCGCCGCCGGTGATGTGCGCCAGCCCCTTGATCCGCTTCTCCGCAAGCAACGGCAGCAATGCCTTCACGTAGATGCGCGTCGGCGCCATCAACGCATCGATCAGCAAGACGTCCGCATCGAACAGCGCCGGCCGGTCGAGCTTCCAGCCCTTGTCGGCGGCAAGGCGGCGCACGAGCGAAAACCCGTTAGAATGCACACCAGCCGAGGCGAGCCCGAGCACGACGTCGCCCGGCGCGATGTCAGCCCCGGTCAACACGCGATCGCGCTCTACCGCCCCGACACAGAAGCCTGCGAGATCATAGTCGTCGGCGGCATACATCCCCGGCATCTCAGCCGTTTCACCACCGATCAGTGCGCAGCCCGCCTGGCGACAGCCCTCGGCGATCGAGGCGATCACGCGCTCGGCGACCGCAGGGTCGATCTTGGCGGTCGCGTAATAATCGAGGAAGAAGAGCGGTTCGGCACCCTGGACGATCAGATCGTTCGCGCACATCGCGACGAGATCGATCCCGACCCCGTCATGCGCATTGTGCTCGATCGCGAGCTTGAGCTTGGTCCCGACGCCGTCATTCGCCGCGACGAGCAGGGGATCGACGAACCCCGCCGCCTTGAGATCGAACAGACCGCCAAAGCCGCCCAGTTCGGCATCGGCACCCGGCCGACGCGTCGCCTTGGCGAGCGGTGCGATCGCGCGCACCAGCGCATTGCCAGCGGCAATCGAGACGCCCGCTTGGGCATAGGTGTAGGACTCGGTGTCCGGGTTCGTTTCGCTCATCGTGCCCGCCTAGCCATATCCTGCTTGGATTTCCACGCCTCCTTCGCCAAAAGGGCGCCGACATGTCGATCCGCCGCCTTTCCACGCCCGTAAAGTTCGCTGCGGCGCTCGCCCTGACCGCGTCGGGTGGGCTAGTGCTCGCGCAAGTCGATGATCCCGATCAAGGTGTCGCCGCCGCCGACAGCTCGGGCAGCTATGAAGTGAGCGGCATTCAAATCGACGTTACCGGCAAGAGCGCCGAAGCCGCGCGCTATGCGGGATGGCGGATCGCGCAGCGCAAGGGTTGGGACATGCTGTCGCGCCGGATGGGCAGGGGCGGGGGCACGCTGCCCGACGGTACGCTCGACGCGATGGTGTCGGGGATTGTCGTCGAGAACGAACAGATCGGCCCCAACCGCTACGTCGCCAAGCTCGGCGTGCTGTTCAGCCGGGCGCGGGCGGGGTCGATCCTCGGCGTTTCGGCCGAGGCGTCGCGCTCGTCGCCGATGCTGACGATTCCGATCGAAGTGAGCGGCGGGGTCGCCACCGGCTTCGAACAGAAGACCGCCTGGCAGGACGCGTGGAGCCGCTATCGCACCGGCAACAGCGCGGTCGATTATGTACGCCCGACCGGCACCGGCGCCGACGCGCTATTGCTAAACCTCGGCCAGACCGAACGTCCGGGTCGCGGCTGGTGGCGCGTCGTGCTCGATCAGTATGGCGCGACCGATGTGCTCGTCCCCAAGGTCACGCTGCGCCGCGAATGGCCCGGCGGACCGATCATCGGCGTGTTCGAGGCGCGGCATGGCCCCGACAATCGACTCGTCACGCAGTTCACGCTGCGCGTCGACCGCGCGGACGCACTCGCTGTTTTGCTCGACGCGGGCGTCAAGCGGATTGACGAAGCCTATCAGGCGGCGTTGCGCGGCGGCGGGCTCAGCGGCGATTCCGGCCTCGCCTATGTCACGCCCGTCGCCACGCCGACGCCGGTCGCCACGCCAACCGAAGTCGTCCCGATCGATCTCGGGATCGATGGCTTGCCGGGCCCCGCCGCGACCAAAAGCGGCGTTACGATCACGGTCCAGGTCGACACGCCCACCGCCGGCTCGGTCACGGGAACCGAAAGTGCGCTCCAGGCGATTCCGGGCGTTCGCTCGGCGATCACCACGAGTCTTGCGATCGGCGGCGTGTCGGTGCTGCGCGTCGCATATGACGCCGATCCCGCAGTGCTGCGCGCCGCGCTCGAATCACGCGGTTGGAGCGTGAGCGCGAGTGGATCGACCCTCCGCATCCGCCGCGGCGGTTCGGCGGGGCAGGGGAGCCAGCCCACCCCTACCGATTCGCCGACGGGGTGATCTGATGCTCCCGGCACAAATGGCACTTCCGCTCGACTGGCCAGCCGATCCGCGTGACGATGAATTCCTGATCGGGGATTCGAACATGCGGGCGGTGCAGCAGCTCGAACATTGGAGCACCTGGCCCGTGATGGCCGTCGTCGTCACCGGCCCGCGCAAATCGGGTCGCAGTCTGCTGGCGCGCATCTTCGCCGCCAAGACCGGCGGCGGGTTGATCGACGATGCCGAACGGCAGAACGAGACGAGCATCTTCCACGCGTGGAACCGCGCGCAGGAGGATCGCCGCCCGGTGGTGATCGTCGCCGACGCACCGCCGCCCGAATGGTCGATCAAGCTCCCCGACCTGCGATCGCGCCTTGCCGCGAGCCCGACGGTGCGGATTGGCGATCCCGACGAGGCGCTGATGCGCGCAATCTTCGAGCGTCAGTTCCTCAGGCGTGGTATCGACGCGCGGCCGGAGGTGATTCAATGGCTCGTCCTGCGGGTGGAACGCACCCATATCAGCTTGCTGCGCACGGTCGATCTGCTCGACCAGGCGCTGTTGGCGCGGCACAAGCGCCTGTCTATCCCGCTCGCACGGGTGACGTTGATCGAAGCCGGACTGATCCCGGGCGCGGCACCCGACTTGTTCCCCGAATCGACGGAAACCCGATGACCCGCCCAGCCCATCTCGCGAGCCTGGACCATGACGACGATCCGTTTGCGGGCAGCGAGGGGAGCGACCGCTATTTCAATCGCGAGCTCTCCTGGCTCGCCTTCAATCGCCGCGTGCTCGAGGAAGCGTGCAACACCGCGCATCCGCTGCTCGAGCGCGTCCGCTTCCTTTCGATCTCGGGGTCGAACCTCGACGAATTCTTCATGGTGCGCGTGGCGGGGCTCAAGGGCCAGCAGCTTCAAGACGTCGCGCGGTTGTCGAACGACGGGCTGACGTCGGGGCAGCAGCTCGCCGCGATCGTCGCCGAGGCCGATGCGCTGGTGACGAGCCAGCGCGACGTGTGGCGCGACTTGCGCCGTCAGCTCGCCGAGACGGGCATCGCGGTGCTCAGCTCGCGGACGATCGACGAGGCGCTGTCGGGCGAGGATCTCGCCTGGCTCGAAACACAGTTCCGCGAGCAGCTCTTCCCGATCCTGACCCCGCAAGCGCTCGACCCCGCGCATCCCTTCCCGTTCATCCCCAACAAGGGGCTCGCGGTGATGTTCGACCTCGTCCGTATCTCGGACGACCAGCCGATCCGCGAGCTCGTCATGATCCCCGCGCCGATGCCGCGTTTCCTGCGCCTGCCCGGCGAGAAGGCGCGCTACATCGCGGTCGAATCGCTGGTGAAGCGTTTCGCCCCGCTTGTCTTCCCGGGCTATCGCGTGATCGGCGGTGCCGAATTCCGCGTGCTGCGCGACAGCGATCTCGAGATCGAGGAAGAAGCCGAGGATCTCGTCCGCTACTTCGCCAATGCGATCAAGCGGCGTCGGCGCGGCCGCGTAATCCGGCTCGAACTCGAAAGCGGCATGCCCAAGCGGCTCGGCTCGGTGCTCCGCGACGAACTCGGCGGCGCGGATTGCTTCGTCACCGAGAGCGGCGCGTTTCTCGGCGTCGGCGATCTCGAGGCGATCGTCGACGAGGATCGCCCCGATCTCAAATTCCCGCCCTTCTCGCCGCGTTTCCCCGAGCGAGTTCGCGAATATGGGGGCGATTGCTTCGCCGCGATCAAGGCGAAGGACATCGTCGTCCACCACCCGTACGAGACCTTCGACGTGGTGCTCGCCTTCCTCAAGCAAGCGGCCGCTGACCCCGACGTCGTCGCGATCAAGCAGACGCTGTACCGCGCGGGCAAGCAGCCCGCCGTCATCAACGCGCTGATCGCCGCGGCGGAGGCTGGCAAGTCGGTCACCGCGGTGGTCGAGTTGAAGGCGCGCTTCGACGAAGAGCAGAATCTGCTCTGGGCCTCGGCGCTCGAGCGCGCGGGGGTGCAGGTCGTCTATGGCTTCATCGACTGGAAGACGCACGCCAAGGTCTCGATGGTGGTGCGCCGCGAGAGCGGGCAATACCGCACCTACTGCCATTTCGGCACGGGCAATTACCACCCGATCACCGCCAAGGTGTATACCGACCTCAGCTTCTTCACCGCCGACCCGCGGCTCGGGCTCGATGCCGCGCAGATGTTCAATTACATCACCGGCTATGTCGAACCCGAGAACATGGCGCTGATCAGCCTCTCGCCGCGCGATCTCCGCCCGCGGCTGATGCGGCTGATCGATACCGAGATCGCCAACGCCAAGGCCGGCCGACCTGCCGCGATCTGGGCGAAGATGAACTCGGTGGTCGACCCGGCGGTGATCGACAAGCTCTACGAAGCGAGCGACGCCGGAGTGCAGATCGACCTCATCATCCGCGGGATCTGTTGTCTCAAGCCCGGCGTCCCGGGCCTGTCGGAGAACATCCGCGTGAAATCGGTGATCGGCCGCTTCCTCGAGCACAGCCGCATCTGGTGCTTCGGCAATGGCGGGATGCTGCCCAACGACGGCGCGCAGGTGTTCATTTCCTCGGCCGACTGGATGCAGCGCAATTTCGATCGCCGGATCGAATATATGCTGCCGATCGAAAACAAGACCGTCCACCAGCAGATCCTCGACCAAGTGATGGTCGCCAACCTGATCGACAACGAGCAAAGCTGGGAGCTGCAGGGCGACGGGTCGTACGTCCGCACGCAGCCGGGCGATCGACCGTTCAACCTGCATCGCTATTTCATGACCAACCCGTCGCTGTCGGGGCGCGGCGCCTCGCTCGCGGCGAGTGGTTCGGTGCCCAAGCTTTCGCTCCGAAACCGGCGCTAAGCCGATGGACACCACCCCCAGGATCTCGGCGGCGTCATCTGACAACGCTGTCTCCGGTAATCGCGTCGTCGCGCGCGAGCAGGATCCCGCCGAGCCGCGCACCGCGATCATCGATATCGGATCGAATTCGATCCGCCTGGTTGTCTATCAAGGGCCTGAGCGAATGCCCGCGACCTTGTTCAACGAGAAGGTGATGGCCGGGCTCGGCCGCGGCCTGGCCGAGACTGGCGCGATTGCCGAGACAGGCATCACGGTCGCCAAGGACGCGCTCGCGCGTTTCGCTGCTGTCGCGCGCGAGATGGAAGTGACCCGGCTGCGCACGGTCGCGACTGCGGCTGTGCGCGATGCCTCGAACGGCCAGGTTCTGCTCGATGCGGCGCGCGATCTCGGGCTCGAGGTCGAATTGCTCAGCGGCGAGCAGGAAGCGACCGGTGCCGGCTACGGCGTGTTGTCTGCGATCCCGCAGGCCGATGGTATCGTCGGCGATCTCGGCGGCGGCAGCCTCGAGCTGATCCGCATTCGTGGCGGCAAGGTCGGCGAGCGCGTGTCCTTCCCGCTCGGCGTCCTGCGCATCGGCGCGATCCGCGACAAGGGGCCGGGCGTGTTGCAGCGCGAGGTCGCGCGTGCGCTCGATCGCGCGGGCTGGACGGGGAAGGGGGCGGGGTTGCCGCTCTATCTCGTCGGCGGATCATGGCGCGCGCTCGCGCGGCTCGACATGCACCTCGGCAGTTACCCGCTTCCCGTGATCCACGAATATGCGATGTCCGCCGAAGCGATCGCGCGGATGGGGCGGACGATCAGCCACGTCAACAAGAGCTGGCTGCGCGCGATCCCGGGCCTGTCCGCCGCACGCGCGGCAACGCTGAGCGACGGGACCGCGCTGCTCGTGTCTTTGCTCAAACATCTCGGCAGCGACACCACGATCGTCTCGGCCTTCGGGCTGCGCGAAGGACTGCTCTACGGCGCGCTAGACCCGGACGTCCGCGCGCAGGATCCGCTGATCGTCGCGATGCGCGACGAAGGCCGGCGGCATGGCCGCTTCGCCGAGCATGGCGACTTGCTCGATCGCTGGATCGCGCCGCTCTTCACGCGCGACCGGCCCGAAATGGCGCGACTGCGGCTCGCGGCGTGCTTGCTCGCCGATGTCGGCTGGCGCGCCAATCCCGAGTTCCGCGCCGAGCGCGGCGTCGAAGTCGCGCTCCACGGCAATTGGGTCGCGGTCGACGCGCGCGGTCGTGCGCTGATCGCACAGGCGCTCCACACGAGTCTGGGGGGCGGGGTCAACACGCCCGCGCCGCTCGCGGTGCTCGCCGATCCGCTCGACTTGAAGCGCGCGGTGCATTGGGGGCTGGCGATGCGGCTCGGGCAGCGGATGAGCGGCGGGCTGGCTGGACCGCTCCAGCGCTCGTCGCTCGCCGACGATGGCGAGACGGTGACGCTGCGCGTGAAGAGCAGCGATATCGCGCTATATAGCGAGACGGTCGAGCGGCGTCATGCCTCGCTGGCAACGGCGCTGGGACGCAAGGCGGTGATCGTAGAGTAGCCTCCCGTCACCCCGGGCTCGTCCCGGGGTCCACCGGGATACGCGCGCAGGACGCGCGGCACGGTGGACCCCGGCACAAGGCCGGGGTGACGGACGGGGTTGAGTCCGTCGAACGTCGACTAAACCGCGATATCCTCGGTCCGCGTCATCTTGAGCTTGCCGTTGACCACCGCAAACGCCAGCCGCCCCTCGACCAGATCGAGCGCGTCGCGCCCGAACTGCTCGAACCGCCAGCCCTGCAGGATCGACAGCCCCTCGCGCTGCCCAGCCGCAAGCGCGTCGATATCGTCGGTCCGCGCCAGCAACCGCGCCGCGACGTCGATTTCCTTCGAGCGGATCTTGAGCAGCAGCTTGAGCAGGTCGGCGACCAGCGCGCCGTCCTTGCCCATGCCCGGCTTGCGGTCGTCGCGCGACGGCAGTTCGTCGGCCGACATCGGCTCGGCATGCTCGAGCGCCGCCATCAGCCGCGCGCCGATGTCGTTCTGCGCCCAGGTCGCGGAAAGCCCGCGCACCTTGGCAAGATCTGCCTGCCGCTTGGGCGCATGGCCCGCCAGATCGGCGATCGTCTCGTCCTTGACGATCCGCCCGCGCGGCAGATCCTTGCCGCGCGCCTCGATCTCGCGCCAGCGCGCCAGCGCCTTCAAGCGGCCGAGCACCTCGGGCTTGCGGCTCGGCACCTTGATCCGGCGCCAGGCCTCCTCGGGATCGTTGGCGTAATTCTTGGGATCGCCGAGCCGCTCCATCTCTTGGTCGAGCCACGCGCCGCGGCCGGTCTTGCGCAGCCGCTCGAGCATCTTCGGGAAGATCCGCGCGAGATGCGTCACGTCGCCGATCGCATATTCGATCTGGCGCGCGTCGAGCGGACGGCGGCTCCAGTCGGTGAAGCGCGCGCCCTTGTCGACCGTGATGCCGAGCCAGGCATCGACGAGGTTCGAATAGCCGACCTGCTCGCCTTGCCCCAGCGCCATCGCCGCGACCTGCGTGTCGAACAGCGGATGCGGCGTCGTGCCGGTGAGGTTGTAGACGATTTCGAGATCCTGCCCGCCGGCATGGAAGACCTTGAGCACATCCTCGTTATTGACCATCAGCTGGAGCAACGGGCTCATGTCGAGCCCCGGCGCGAGCGGGTCGATCGCCGCCGCCTCGTTCTCATCGGCGATCTGGATCAGGCAGAGTTCGGGCCAGAAGGTGTTCTCGCGCATGAACTCGGTGTCGATGCAGACGAAATCGGCTTGCGACATTCGGGCGCAGAGATTGGCGAGGGTGGCATTGTCGGTGATCAGGGGATGGATATGCATCTCCACACCATAGCGAGGGTCGCGCGCCTTGACAAAGGCGGGTTGTAGAGGGAAGCGCATCGACCATATTCGCCGCCGCCTCGGCGGAGGCCGGGGCCGCTGCGTTGTCAGGCGTTGCGCTCCGATACACAGCGGCCCTGGCCTTCGCCGGGGCGACGAACATGAGAAGATCTATGCACGCTTATCGCACTCATACTTGCGCCCAGCTCCGCGCCGCGGACGTCGGCACCACGGTCAAGCTGTCGGGCTGGGTCCATCGCAAGCGCGATCACGGCAATCTGCTGTTCGTCGATCTGCGCGACCATTACGGCATCACGCAGATCGTCACCGACAGCGACAGCCCGGCGCACGCCGTGCTCGACAAGCTGCGCCCCGAGTCGGTCGTGACGATCACCGGCGAAGTCGTCGCGCGGTCGAGCGAGACGGTGAACGCCAACCTTCCCTCGGGCGAGATCGAAATCCGCGCGCGCGACGTCGTGGTCCAGTCGGTAGCGCACGAACTGCCGATGCCGGTGTTCGGCGAGGCCGAATATCCCGAGGAAATCCGCCTCAAGTACCGCTATCTCGATCTGCGGCGCGAGCGGCTCCACGCCAACGTCCTGCTGCGCTCGAACGTCATTTCGTCGCTGCGCCAGCGGATGATCGGGCAGGGGTTCACTGAATTCCAGACGCCGATCCTCACCGCCTCTTCGCCCGAAGGCGCGCGCGACTATCTCGTCCCGAGCCGCGTTCACCCCGGCAAGTTCTACGCGCTCCCGCAGGCGCCGCAGATGTTCAAGCAGCTGCTGATGGTCGCGGGCTTCGACCGCTATTTCCAGATCGCGCCGTGCTTCCGCGACGAGGATGCGCGCGCCGATCGTTCGCCGGGCGAATTCTACCAGCTCGATTTCGAGATGAGCTACGTCACGCAAGACGACGTGTTCGCCGCGATCGAGCCCGTGCTCCACGGCGTGTTCGAGGAATTCGCCAACTGGCAGGGCAAGGGCCGCACCGTCTCGGCGCTGCCGTTCAAGCGCATCCCGTACCGCGAATCGATGCTGAAATACGGCAACGACAAGCCCGACCTGCGCAACCCGCTGATCATCACCGACGTATCGGAGCACTTCAAGGGTTCGGGCTTCGGCCGCTTTGCCTCGATGGTCGAGGGCGGCGACGTCGTCCGCGCGATCGCCGCGCCGAACACGCACGAGAAGAGCCGCAAGTTCTTCGACGAGATGAACAGCTGGGCACAGAGCGAAGGCTTCCCGGGCCTCGGCTATGCGACGCAGAAGGACGGCGTGTTCGGCGGCCCGATCGCCAACAACCACGGCCAGGACGGCATGAAGGCGATCGCCGAAGCGCTCGGCCTCGGCCCCAACGACGGCATCTTCTTCGCGGCCGGCAAGGCAGCGCAGGCGGCCAAGCTCGCCGGCCTCGCGCGCACGCGCGTTGCCGACCAGCTCGGCCTGATCGACGACAAGCGCTTCGAATTCTGCTGGATCGTCGATTTCCCGATGTTCGAATATGACGAGGACGCCAAGAAGGTCGATTTCAGCCACAACCCCTTCTCGATGCCGCAGGGCGAGATGGAAGCGCTCGAGACAAAGGACCCGCTCGATATCCTGGCGTTCCAGTACGACATCGTCTGCAACGGCATCGAGCTGTCGTCGGGCGCGATCCGCAACCATCGCCCCGAGATCATGTACAAGGCGTTCGAGATCGCCGGCTATACACAGGCCGATGTCGATACGAACTTCGCCGGTATGATCAACGCCTTCAAGTTCGGGGCGCCGCCGCACGGCGGCTCGGCGCCGGGCGTCGACCGGATCGTCATGCTGCTCGCCGACGAGCCCAACATCCGCGAGGTCATCACCTTCCCGATGACGCAGAAGGCCGAAGACCTGATGATGGGCGCGCCAAATTTCGCGACGCCCAAGCAGCTCAAGGAATTGAACCTCCGCTCGGCTGCCGGCGTCGCCACCGCCAAGCCAGCAGACGACGCGGTGCGTCCGGCCTAACGCCCTCCCGTTTCGGGAAGGGCTGGCGCAAAAACGCTCCCCTCCCGCACGAGAGGGGCTGCCCGTAAAGACTCCCCTCCCGCTTGCGGGAGGGGCTGGGGGAGGGCAGTGTCGTCCCATGACAACGAACCGCGCATTTTCTCTCCCAACCCCTCGCGCCAGCGGGAGGGGACTGTGACGATCCAGCTCTCCGATTACGAATCGGGCAAACCGTTCGACGGCGATTACGACGCCGAGCTCAAAAAGCTCCAGACGCGCCTGTCGCACATCCAGGTCGCGCACATCGTCCACCGCAAGCGCGCGATCGTCCTGCTCGAAGGCTGGGATGCGGCGGGCAAGGGCGGCATCATCCAGCGGCTGTGCGCCGACTGGGATCCGCGCAATTTCGAGGTCTGGCCGATCAAGGCGCCGACCCAGGACGAACTCGACCGGCACTTCTTGTGGCGCTTCTGGACCAAGCTCCCGGCGTGCGGCGACATCGCGGTGTTCGATCGCAGCTGGTACGGCCGTGTGCTCGTCGAGCGCGTCGAAGGCTATGCCAAGGACGCCGAGTGGAAGCGCGGTTACGACGAGATCAACGAATTCGAGGCGCAGCAAGCCGATTCGGGAACGACGATCGTCAAGCTGTTCGTCCATGTCTCGACCAAGGAGCAGGACGAGCGGCTGGCAAGCCGGCTCGATCATCCCTGGAAGCGCTGGAAGACCGGCGCCGACGATTATCGCAACCGCGAGAAGCGGCCGGCGTATCTCGATGCGATGCACGACATGTTCAAGCGCACCGATACGCGCTGGGCGCCGTGGACGGTGATCGACGGCAACGACAAGAAAGCCGGCCGCATCGCCGCGCTCACCGCGATCGCCGAGCGGCTCGAGGCGCATGTCGACATGACGCCACCCGAGCTCGACCCGGAAATCGAGGCGATCGCGCGCAAGGCGCTGGCACGTAAGCCCTGACGGGCCGGCGCGTCAGCGACGCGCGATCAGATCCATAGCAGGACGAGCGGGACGATCGTTCCCGCGACGAGCATTGCGATCGAGACCCGTCGCATCGAGCGGATCGACAGTGCAATCATGACGCCCGTAATGGTCGAGGCGCACAAGGCGATCGACAGCAGGACGACGAAGATCTTGAGCGGCAGCGTGGACGGCCGCTTGGGGCCGGCGCGCTCGGCCTCGCCGCGCGGCTTGGCCGCTTCGCCGGCGGGCTTGGGTTGCTCGGCGCGCGGCGGGCGGGGCGGGCCCTGATCCTTGTGGACGCTGGCGATCCACACAATCCAGTTCGGCGGCGTGCCGCCATAGCCGCGCGCTTCCTGCAGCCGGAAGGTTTGCAACACACCGCTGACCGAGAACAGCAGGATCATCGGCGCGAAGAACACGCCGAGATAATGGTGATAGCGGCGCAAGGTCCGCAGCGTGTTGGGTCTCATCCGCGATGTGCTACGCGAACGGTACGACTCGGGCAATTGCGGACCTTACGCGGGTGCGAAGTCGCCCGTTTCGTCCATCACATGCAGCACGCCGTCGGCAATCGCGAAATAGGCGCCGCGCAACCGCAGCGTCCCGGCGGCCTCGGCCTCGCGGATGTTGGGGAAGGTGCGCAGATTGGCGATGCTGACGCGCACCGTTTCGAGCTCCATCTCGCGGATCGCGGCGGGGCCAGTGCCGTGCTCGGCGACGATCCGGTCACGCGCCGAATCGAGCATGTCGATCCAATGCGCGATGAAGCCGCCTTCGCCCGGCGCCTTGCCCTCGAACGCGCGCGTCAGCGCCGCGTTGACGCCGCCGCACGATCCGTGGCCCATCACGACGATCTCGCCGACCTTGAGCTGGCTCACCGCGAATTCGAGCGCGGCCGAAACGCCGTGGCGCGACCCGTCGAGCTCGAACGGCGGCACCAGATTGGCGACGTTGCGGACGACGAAGATCTCGCCCGGCGACGTGTCGAATACCTGCGCTGGATCGACTCGGCTGTCCGAGCAAGCGATCACCATCACCTTGGGGCTCTGCCCCTCGGCCAATTCCGCCCAGCGGTCGCGCTGACGGATGTAGTCGGTGGAACGGAAGCGGTGATACCCGCCGACGAGGTCGCTGAAATCGGTCATGCGCTGCTTTTAACGGAGGAGAAGAGGGGGTGGCAAGCCGCGTCGTCAATCGCTATCTGCACAGCCATGAACGAGATGTCCCCGCTCGCCCGCCCGCCCCGTGAACGCAAGCCCGACTGGCTGCGGGTCAAGGCGCCCACTTCGGCCGGGTTCGCCGCGACCCGCGAACTGATGCGCTCGAAGAGCCTGACGACCGTTTGCGAGGAAGCGGCCTGTCCCAACATCGGCGAATGCTGGAGCAAGAAACACGCGACGGTGATGATCCTCGGCGACACCTGCACGCGCGCCTGCGCGTTCTGCAACGTCAAGACGGGGATGCCGCGCGCAGTCGACAAACTCGAACCCCAGAATGTCGCCGACGCGGCGGCGCAGATGGGGTTGCAGCACATCGTCGTAACCTCGGTCGATCGTGACGATCTGCCCGACGGTGGGGCGTCGCAGTTCGTCAAGGTGATCCAAGCGCTCCGCGCGACCACGCCGAGCACGACGATCGAAATCCTCACCCCCGATTTCCGCAACAAGACGCAAGCCGCGGTCGAGTCGATCGTCGAGGCCGGCCCCGACGTCTACAATCACAATCTCGAGACCGTTCCTCGGCTCTACACGACGATCCGCCCGGGCGCACGCTACTACGCCTCGCTGCGCTTGCTCGAGAGCGTCAAGCGCCACGACCCGCGGATCTTCACCAAGTCGGGCGTCATGCTCGGACTCGGCGAGGAGCGGCTCGAAGTCCATCAAGTGATGGACGACATGCGCAGCGCCGAAATCGACTTCTTGACGATGGGGCAATATCTCCAGCCGACCCCGCGCCACGCCAAGGTGATGGATTTCATCCCGCCAGCTACGTTTGACGCATACGCCGCGATCGCGCGCGCGAAGGGCTTCCTGCTCGTGGCAAGCTCGCCGCTGACGCGCTCGAGCTATCACGCCGGCGACGATTTCGCCCGCCTGCGTGCCGCGCGTGAGGCAAAGTTCGCAGTCCGGTAATGCCGCGTCATTCCGAAACCCGGCGATTGCCTTACACTCCCGAGCAGATGTTCGATCTGGTCGCCGATGTCGGCCGCTATGCCGAGTTCCTGCCATGGGTCTCGGCGATCCGCGTCCGCTCGAACAGCGCGACCGAGCTTACCGCCGACATGATCGTCGGGTTCAAGGGCCTGCGCGAGACCTTCACCTCGAAGGTCGACAAGGAACGCCCCAACCGCATCCATGTCGAGTATCTCGACGGGCCGCTCAAATATCTGCGCAACGACTGGGTGTTCCGGCCCGACGGGGCGGGTTGCGCGGTCGACTTCACCGTCGACTTCGCATTCAAGAACCGCGTGTTCGAAATGCTCGCGGGCCAGGTGTTCGGCACCGCGCTGCGCAAGATGATCGGCGCGTTCGAGGACCGCGCGGCGGTGCTTTACGCGTCGCCCGCGGCCTCGGGTGGCAATAGCAGCTCGAGCGCGCACAGCGCCGCCTGAAGCCGCACCCCGCCGCGTCCGAGATTGCCGAAATCCTTGCGATCGGCGACGACATGTCCCGGATCGGCACCGCGTTCGGCGCGTGCGAAGACGACGGTGCCGACAGGCTTTTTCTCGGTCCCACCGCCTGGCCCCGCGACGCCGGTAATGGCCACGGCAATGTCGGCGCCAGTCGCCTCGAGCGCGCCCTGCGCCATGCTCCACGCGGTCGCCACCGACACCGCCCCGAAGGTCTCGAGCACATCGGGGCTGACGTTGAGCATCTCGAGCTTGGCGTCGTTCGAATAGGTCACGAACCCGCTCTCGAACATTTCGGACGACCCCGGGATCTCGGTCAGCGCCGCCGCGACGAGCCCGCCGGTGCAGCTTTCCGCAAGCGTCACGCGGCGTCCGGCTGCGAGATTGGCGGTGACGACTTTGCGCGCTGCCTCGACCAGTTCGGCGGGCAGGATCGAATCGATCTTATCCATGGGTCGGGCAAATCGAGAAGGGCGCGCGCGTCTTGCTGCGGTCGGTGCCGAGCTGGAACAGTTCGACCACCAGCGCGGCGGTGTTGGCGACGGGCAGCGGAGCGAGCAGGCCGGTGATGCGATCGATCCGCGGGCAGTCGCCGGGCTTGATGTCCTTGGCGATCAGCGGCCCCATGATCGTCGAGATCAGCGGGCGCAGGACGTCGGGGTTCATGTCACGCAGCTGTTCACCGCCGAGCTTGCCGATCGCCGGCTTGGCGGCGACCCAGGCGGCATCGCCATTGGCGCGATAGCGCGCGATCAGCGCGGGGAGCCCCGCGCGCAGCGTCGCCGTCTCCGGGAGCGCCGTCGCACACGTCTTGCCGACCGCGTCGAGCACGTCGGGCAGCGCGACCTGGACGAGCGACTGCCCTTCTTGCGTGGTTAGGCATGGCAGGTCGGTCGGGGCCGCTTGCGCGCCGACCATCGCGGTCGCCCCGATCCAGAGTGCTGCGAATGTGCGCAATCGCTTCATTTCTTGCCCCCTGGAACGCGAACCGTCGCCGCCGCCTGCGCCGCAATGCCTTCGCCGCGCCCGGTGAAGCCGAGCCGCTCGGTCGTCGTCGCCTTGATGCTGACCTGATCCGTGTCGAGCTGCAAGAGCTCTGCGATCCGGTCGCGCATCGCGGCGCGGTGCGGGCCGATCTTGGGCTCCTCGCACATCAATGTCAGATCGACGAAATCGATGATCCCGCCGCGCTCGGTGATGAGCGAGGCGGCATGCTGGAGGAACTGCGCCGAATCGGCACCGCGCCACTGCGGGTCGCTCGGCGGGAAATGCGTGCCGATATCGCCCGCCGCGATCGTACCGAGCAGCGCATCGGTGATCGCGTGGAGCGCGACGTCGGCGTCGCTGTGTCCCGACAGGCCCTTGTCATGCGGGATCCGCACGCCGCCAAGCCAGAGCTCCTCGCCGACCTCGAGCCGATGGACGTCGAAGCCCGTCGCCATGCGCGTGCGCAGCGTGGTGGCGAGGCGGTCCTCGGCGGCGGCGAAATCGGCGGGGTGGGTGATCTTCTCGAGCATGGGGTCTCCTGCGACCAGCGCGACGCTGCCGCCGGCGGCACGCACCATTTGCGCGTCGTCGGTCGGTTCGTCACCCGATCCGTCATTTGGCCAGCCGCGATGCGCGGCGAGGGCGGTTGGAAAGAGAAAGGCCTGTGGTGTCTGGATGCGATGGAGCGAGTCGCGCGGCACGGTTTCCCCGAGGTCGGCATCGCCCTTGGCGAGCGTGTCGGCGACGGGGAGGGCGGGTACGGCGCCGTCATGCGTATCGAGCGCGGCGAGCAGACGGTCGATGACCGCGGCGCTGAGAAACGGCCGGGCGGCGTCATGGATGAGCACGCGCGCGACCGCATCCGTCACCCCGGCCTTCGCCGGGGCGATGATCGAGCGCTTCCAGGCCTGCGAGCACCGACAGCCGCCGCGAAGTGCCGCCGATCACATACTCCACCTCGCCAAGCGCCGCGCGCAACGCCGCTTCCTGCCCAGCGCCGATCACTACGATAACCCGGTCGATCGCCGGATGCGCCGAGAGCGCAGCATAAGAGTGCGCCAGCACGGCCTTGTCGCCGAGCGGTGCGTATTGCTTGGGGATCGGGCTGCCCGAGCGCACGCCGGTTCCGGCGGCGACGATCAACGCAGCGGTGCGGGGGTTCGTCATGCGATGAGCGCCTAGCCCAACCACGCGCGACCCGCCAGCCCAGCCGCATATGCTTGCCGCTTCGCGCCCTTTCCCCTATAGGCTGCCCGTTTTTCAGGCAGACCCTATCCCGTGACTTCGCGCCTCGCCCCGCTCCAGATTGGCCCCGTGACGATCGCCTCGCCGGTGATTCTCGCACCGATGACGGGCGTCACCGACATGCCGTTCCGCACGCTCGTGCGGCGCTACGGCTCGGGGCTCAACGTCACCGAGATGGTGGCGAGCCAGGCCGCGATCCGCGAAACGCGCCAGTCGCTGCAAAAGGCCGCCTGGGCGCCGATCGAGAACCCCGTCTCGATGCAGCTGGTTGGCTGCACGCCGTACGAAATGGGCGAGGCGGCAAAGCTCAGCGAGGATCGCGGCGCTGCAATCATCGACATCAACATGGGCTGCCCGGTGCGCAAGGTCACCAACGGCGATGCCGGCTCGGCGCTGATGCGCGATCTCGACATGGCCGGGGCCATCATCAAAGGCGTGGTCGATGCGGTCAGCGTTCCCGTCACGCTGAAGATGCGGATGGGTTGGGACCATGCAAGCCTCAACGCGCCCGAACTCGCACAGATCGCGCAGGACCTAGGGGTCAAGCTCGTCACCGTCCACGGCCGCACGCGCAATCAGATGTACAAGGGCAATGCCGACTGGGCGTTCATCCGTTCGGTCAAGGACGCGGTGAGCATCCCGGTGATCGCCAATGGCGACATCAATTCGATCGAGGACGCCGAGGCGGCGCTCGAACAGTCGGGCGCCGACGGCATCATGATCGGCCGCGGATCGTACGGTCGCCCGTGGCTGCTCGGTCAGGTGATGGAATGGTTCGCCACTGGCCGGCGCGTCGAAGATCCCTCGATCGAAGAGCAATACACAGTCATTGCAGAGCATTACGAAGCGATGCTCAGCCATTATGGCAACGAGACCGGGGTCAACATGGCGCGCAAGCATATCGGCTGGTACACGCGCGGCCTCCACGGCTCGGCCGAGTTCCGCAACAAGGTCAACCAGATCCCCGACCCCAAGGTCGTCAAGGCGATGCTCGCCGAATTCTACGCCCCCTGGTGCAGCCGCGCCGCCGCGTGAAGGCGATCGGGGGACCAGATTTCGCCGATCTGTTCGCGGCGCTGCCCGTGGCGGTGCTCGTCGTCGATGATACGGGCTGCATAGTCTTCGCCAATGCCGAATGCGAGACGTTGCTCAACCTCTCGGAACGCGCGATGCTCGGCCATCCGCTCGTCTCGGTGATGACCCCGCCGAGCCAGCCAAACGCCCGCGACAATCACGGCCTCGCCGCATTCGACACCGAGATCGCGCTCAAGCGCGGCGGCAAGATCCGCGTCGATTATATCGAGACGCGTGTCGCCGATCATCCCGGCTGGCACACGATCACGCTGCACCATGCCGCCACCTCGCGCCGGATGGGGCACAGCGCCGACCGCGCCGCAGCGGCGCGCGCCGCGATCGGCGCGGCGGCGATGCTCGCGCATGAGATCAAGAACCCGCTCTCGGGCATTCGCGGCGCGGCGCAATTGCTGTCGAAGGGGAAGGGCGCCGAGGAACTGACGACGCTCATCACCACCGAGGTCGACCGCATCGCCGCGTTGATCGACCGGATGCAGGATTTCACCGATACGCGGCCCTTGAAGCTCGCGCCCGAGAACATCTATCCGCTGCTCGGCCATGCGCGCCGCGTCGCGCTCGCCGGCTTTGCGCGCCACGTGACGATCGAGGAGCGGTTCGATCCGTCGCTCCCCACGGTCCAGCTCGATCGCGATGCGATCCTGCAAGTCGTGCTCAACTTGCTCAAGAACGCCAGCGAAGCGACGAGCGAGCAGGCCGATGCGCGGATCACGCTCGCCACCGCCTATCGTCACGGCATGGCGGTCGCGCCCGCCCCCGGAAAGCCGCGTCAGCGCTTGCCGATCGAGATCTGCGTGAGCGACAATGGCCCCGGGCCACCCGCCGACATTGCCGAACATCTGTTCGACCCGTTCATCTCGGGCAAGCCGGAGGGGCAGGGGCTCGGCCTCGCGCTCGTCGACAAGCTGGTGCGCGACATGGGCGGGATCATCCAGTTCGCGCGCGAGGGAGCCCCGCCAATGACCGTCTTCCGCATCCTGCTGCCGCGAGGCGATGCGTGAGCCGCACCGGCCGGATCCTCGTTCTCGACGACGATGCCGCGATCCGCACCGTCGTCGGGCAAGCGCTAAAGCGCGACGGCCACCGCGTGCTGACCGCCGCGACGATCGCCGAGGCCGAGGTGCAGCTCGCGACGGCTTTGCCCGACGTGCTGATCAGTGACGTCAAGCTGCCAGACGGCAACGGGCTCGATCTGGTCGAGCGTATCGTGCTGGCGCATCCCGGGCTCCCCGTCATCGTGCTGTCGGCGCAGAACACGCTGACGACGGCGGTGCGATCGACCGAAGTCGGCGCGTTCGATTATCTGCCGAAGCCGTTCGATCTCGATGCGCTCTCACGCACCGTGCAGAGCGCGCTGTCGCGTGGGTCGGGCGGCATTGCGGAGCCGATCGAGGCCGAGGACCGTGCGCTGCCGCTGATCGGGCGATCCCCCGCGATGCAGGACGTCTACCGCATCATCGCGCGCGTCGTGTCGAACGACCTCACCGTCCTCGTCTCGGGCGAATCGGGAACCGGCAAGGAGCTGGTCGCGCGCGCGATCCATGATCTGGGCCCGCGCCGCCGCTCGCCCTTCATCGCGCTCAACATGGCGGCGATCCCGCGCGACCTGATCGAGGCCGAACTGTTCGGCCATGAGCGCGGCGCCTTCACCGGCGCGCAGGCGCGCTCGGCCGGTCGCTTCGAGCAGGCTGCGGGTGGCACGCTGTTCCTCGACGAGATCGGCGACATGCCGATGGAAGCGCAGACGCGGCTGCTGCGCGTGCTGCAATCGGGTGAGTTCACCACGGTCGGCGGGGCGCGGACGATTCGGGCGGACGTCCGCATCGTCGCGGCGACCAATCGCGAGCTCGCACAGCTCGTCGCAGGCGGGCAATTCCGCGAAGATCTGTTCTACCGCCTCAATGTCGTCCCCGTGATGTTGCCCGCGCTTCGCGCCCGGCGGCAGGACATCGCGCTGCTGGCGCGGCATTTCCTCGACCGTGCGGCCGAGGATGGGCTACCGCGCAAGCAGCTCGATACCGATGCGATCGCCGTGCTCGAAGCCTATGACTGGCCTGGGAACGTCCGCGAGCTCGAGAACATGATGCGCCGCGTCGCCGTGCTTGCGCGCGACGAACGGATCGATGCCGACGAGGTCCGCGCGACCCTCGGCGGTGCGATGCCGTCGGTTGCGTTGGTCGGCGATATCGGGATCGACGCTGCAATCCGTGCGCGGATCGAGCGGCTGGCGATCGAGGAACCTGCAGCGCTCGACGACGGGACGCTCTATGACCGGATCATTGCCGAGGTCGAACGGCCGCTGATCGAGGCGCTCCTCGCGCGCCACGGGCAGAATCAAGTGCGCACCGCGCGGGCGCTCGGGATCAACCGCAATACGCTGCGCAAACGACTCGATGTGCTTGGAATCGACCCCTGATTGGCCCGCGACGACGCCGGGAGGGGGCCCGAAGGGGGCCGAAGTGCGATAGATTACAGTTTTGTGTGTTTTCCTTGCAACGCAAGCGTTGTAGCAATGTCACGATGAGCGACGCTTCGGCCTCTCCTGTGTCTGTGCCGGCCTCGCGGTCGTGGATCAGCGTGACACCCGCGCTCGAGCTTTCGGTCGTCGCTGGTGCAATCGCGATCGCGGTCGCAAGCTATTTCGTCATCGCGAGCGGTGCCGCCTCGCAGAGCCTGCTCAGCCCTGCCGTCGTCGCGCTGCTGCTCGTGTCGAACTTGCTGCCCGGCGTCGCATTGCTCGTCTTGCTCGGCCGCCGTGTCGCGATGCGCCGTGCCGCGCGCTCGCCGATTGGTGGGCGGGGGCGGCTCCACGTTCGGCTCGTCGCGATCTTCTCGATGGTCGCCGCGGTACCGACTTTGCTCGTCGTGATCTTCGCCTCGCTGCTGTTCCAATACGGCGTGCAATTCTGGTATTCCGACCAGGCGCGCGACATGATCGAAAATGCTACGGGCGTCGCTACGACATCGTACCAGCAGATGCTCAAGCGCTGGCAGGAAGCCACCGTCACCGCCGCTCAAGACATCGCCGGTTATCCCGAATTCAAGTCGGGCGCGCCTGCGTTCGAGAATATCCTGTTCTACCAGATCTACCTGCGCGGCCTGTCGGACGGGTTCATCTTCGTCGCCAGTCCAAAGAACGAGATACAGCCGATCTACGCGATCAACCCAGACAAGCTCGACTTGCGCAATGAGATCAGCGTCACCGACCTTGACCGCGTCCGCCGCGGGACGCCCAGCTTCACGACGGTCAAGGGCAACCGCATCGAGACGCTAACCGCAATCCCCGGCACGACCGACCGCTATTTTCTCAGCGTCGCGATTTCCGACGTCAAGGTGATGGAGGAACAGTCGCGCCGCAGCACCGAAGTGCTTGCGACCTATCGCGATCTGCTGGTCAAGGCGCGTTCGTTGCAGCTCAAGTTCAACGCCGCTCTGCTCGCCATTTCGCTGCTGATCGTCGCGATCGCGGTGTGGATCGCGCTCGCCGTCGCCGATCGCCTCGTGCGCCCGGTCGGCGAACTGGTCGCCGCCGCGCACCGCGTCGCCGCGGGTGACCTCGGCGCGCGCGTGCCGACACCGACGACCGACGACGAGGTCGGCACGCTCGCCAACGCCTTCAACGGCATGACCAGCCGCCTGCAGACGCAGAACAGCGCGCTCGAAAGCCGCCGCGCGCTGATCGAGGCGGTGATGTCGGGGGTGACCGCAGGCGTCATCTCGGTCGCGCCCGACGGGACGATCCGGCTGATCAACCGCTCGGCCGTCACCTTGCTCGACGGCGCGGAGGATACACTCGCGGGCAAGCCGCTCAGCCTGATCTCGCCCGAGCTCGCTGCCTTGGTCGAAGGCAAAGAGCGCGAGGCGATCGTCGAGCTCGGCGCGGGCGGGGGCGAGGCGCGCACGCTTGCGGTCAAGGTCACGCGCGCGGCGGAAGGCCCGATCCTGACGTTCGATGACATCACCGGGCAATTGCTCGACCAGCGGCGCGCCGCTTGGTCCGACGTCGCGCGCCGGATTGCGCATGAGATCAAGAACCCGCTGACCCCGATCCAGCTCGCCGCCGAGCGGCTCCAGCGCCGCTATGGCAAGCAGATCGACCCCGAGGACACGACCTTCGCGCGCTTGACCGAGACGATCATCCGCCAGGTCGGCGATCTGCGCCGGATGGTCGACGAATTCTCGTCTTTCGCGCGGATGCCGAAGCCCGTGTTCCGCGAGGAATCGCTCGTCGATCTCGCGCGCCAGACGATGTTCCTCCACGAAGTCGCGCATCCCGGCATCGTCTTCACGCTGACGCATGACGATCCCGGCCCGATCCTCGTGTGCGACCGCCGCCAGATCGGCCAGGCGCTGACCAATATCGTCAAGAACGCGGTCGAAGCCGTCGAGGCGCATACCGACGCGCTCTCCGCCGAAATCGCGATGACGGTGAGCGAAGGCGAGGGGCATGCCACCCTGACGCTCGCCGACACTGGCATCGGGCTCCCCGCCAATCGCGACCGCATCGTCGAACCCTATGTGACGACGCGCGCGCGCGGCACCGGGCTTGGCCTCGCGATCGTCAAGAAGATCGTCGAGGAACATTGCGGCACGATCGCCTTCGACGACCGCCCCGGGGGGGGCACGATCGTCACCGTGCGTTTCGACACGGCGATGCTCGCCAATCTCGACCAGGGTGATGGAGGCGATGGGGGCATCGCCGACACGCCCGCACCCGCCCTTTTACAGAACCGGACCTGAGCCATGCCCCTCGACATCCTCGTCGTCGATGACGAACGTGACATTCGCGATCTGGTCGCCGGCGTCCTCGAAGACGAAGGCTATGGCGCGCGCGTCGCCGCTGACAGCGACTCGGCGCTCGAGGCGATCTCGGTGCGCCGCCCGTCGCTCGTCCTGCTCGACGTCTGGCTCCACGGCTCGCGGCTCGACGGGCTCGAACTGCTCGACGAGATCAAGCGGCGCGATCCGTCGATCCCGGTGCTGATGATCTCGGGCCATGGCAATCTCGACACCGCCGTTGCCGCGATCCGCCGCGGTGCCGCCGATTTCATCGAAAAGCCGTTCGAGGCCGAGCGCCTGCTGCTGATGGTCGCGCGCGCTACCGAGACCGAGAGCTTGCGCCGCGAGATCGCGTCTTTGCGCGAATCGGTCGGGCAGAACAACGATCTCACCGGAAATTCCGCCGCGATCAACGGGGTGCGCGCGACCTTGAAGCGCGTCGCCGCGACGGGCAGCCGCGTGCTGATCATGGGCTCGGCCGGCGTCGGCAAGGAAGTCGCCGCACGGCTGCTCCACGGTTGGAGCCAGCGCGCCAATGCGCCGTTCGTCATCGTCAATGCAGCAAGGATGACGCCCGAGCGCGTCGAGGAGGAACTGTTCGGCGCCGAGGAAGCCGGCCAGCTCGTCCGTTCGGGGCTGCTCGAGCAGGCGCATGGCGGGACGCTGTTCCTCGACGAAATCGCCGACATGCCGCTCGCCACGCAAGGCCGCATCCTGCGCGTGCTGACCGACCAGAGCTTCAGCCGCGTCGGCGGGCAGCGCATCGTCAAGGTCGACGTCCGCGTCGTCTCGGCGACCGCGCGCGACCTGACGCACGAGATCGCCGAGGGGCGTTTCCGCGAGGATCTCTATTATCGCCTCAACGTCGTCCCCGTCGCGATCCCCGGCCTCGCCGAGCGACGTGAGGACATTCCCGCGCTGATCGACCATTTCATGGCGCATTACGCGTCCGAACGTCGCGTGCCGACCCCTGAAGTCGCGCCCGACGCTATGGTCGCGCTGCAATCGTACGAATGGCCTGGCAATGTCCGCCAGCTGCGCAACGTGGTCGAGCGTACGATCATCATGGCGCCGGGCGACCGGATCGGGCGGATCGACCTCGACATGCTGCCGGCCGACATCCTCGGCGATCCGGGCGAGCTCGGTGGGAGCGGGACGGCGATCATGGGCTCGCCGCTGCGCGAGGCGCGCGAGACGTTCGAGCGTGAGTATCTGCGCGTGCAGATCCGGCGCTTCTCGGGCAATATCTCGCGGACGGCAAACTTCATCGGGATGGAGCGCTCGGCGTTGCACCGGAAGCTCAAATTGCTGGGGATCACCGAGGTGCGAGAGGATTGAGGGGCGGGCGGGGACTGACGCGGTTATTCCAGTCGCGTCCGGTCTCTCGATGATCGGGCAGTCTCAAGCGCTCGGCGCCGCAATTCTCCGCCGCTGGTACGATCGCGAACGCGGGCCTGAGGCGCGTCCCGGAAGAGCGTTGAAGATTTCCAACCGGCTTTATACGAGCCCCGGATTGGTACTTTCGCCACGCGTGCTCCACCCAACCCCCTGCAGCACGTCTAAAGGCCGATCGTCAGGATTTTGAGTTGCAATGAATTATCGCCATTCCTTCCATGCCGGCAATAGCGCCGACGTCGTCAAGCACAGCCTGTTGATCGCCCTTGTGCGGGCCTTGCAGCAAAAACCGGGCGCGCTGACGCTGATCGACACCCATGCGGGCTGCGGGCTGTACGACCTTGGTGGCGACGAGGCCCAGCGCACCGGCGAATCCGCGCAGGGCGTGCTGCGGGCCTTTGCCGACCAGAACCCCTTGCTGGACGCGTACCGCGCCGCCGTACAAGCGGTGAATGTCGGTACCGAGCCGCAGCTCTACCCCGGCTCGCCGCGGTTTCTCGCGCAGCTTTTGCGCCCGCAGGATTTCCTGATCCTCAACGAAAAACATCCCGATGACGCCTATACCTTGCGCGGCGTGATGCGCGGCACGTCCGCTGCCGTGCACGAGCGCGACGCCTATGAGCTATGGCTGGCGGTGGTGCCGCCCCGAACCGCGCGCGGCGTGGTGGTGGTCGATCCGCCCTATGAGCAATTGGACGAACGCGACCGGATCACGGCAACGCTCGCTGCCGCTCACCGCAAATGGGCGCATGGCGTGACGGTGATCTGGTATCCGCTGAAAGACCGCGCCACGCATTCGCGGTGGAAGGCACAGGTACGCAAGCTCGGCATCCCGAAAGTGCTGGGGGTGGAGCATTGGCTGTACGATGAAGATCGGCCCGGCATCTATAATGGCGCGGGCCTTTTTATCGTCAATCCGCCCTACGCCTTCACGCAGGCGTTGCCGCCTTTGCTGGACGCCTTGCGCGCGGTGCTCGCGCCGGAGGGGCATCGCGGCGAGCTCACAAGCGAGTGGGTGAGCGCGTAACGGAAACGCGACGGCCGCCCCTTTCTACCCCCACCCGCTGGACGAACCGCCCCCGGCACCCTAAATCACGTCTAGCGTCACTCAGGCGCATCTCGACGCCGGAACCGGCGCACTGCGGGAACCACCCGCCAAAAACATAGGATCGACCGATGGCCGACAAGCACACGTCTCTGCAAGACCTGTTCCTCAATGCGCTCCGCCGCACCAAGACCCCGATCACGATGTTCCTCGTCAAGGGCGTCAAGCTCCAGGGCATCGTCACCTGGTTCGACAATTTCTCGGTGCTGCTTCGCCGCGACGGTCAGTCGCAGCTGATCTACAAGCACGCGATTTCGACGATCATGCCGTCTAACACCGTCGACATCGACGCGATCGTCAATGCGGTCGGTGAGGCGCAGCGCAAGCAGCCGTTGCTGCAGGAAATCTTTCTCAACGCAGTGCGCAAGTCGGAGGACAACGTAACGATGTTCCTCGTCAACGGCGTGATGCTGCAGGGACAGATCGCGGCGTTCGACCTGTTCTGCATGCTGCTCCAGCGCGACGGCATGGCGCAGCTCGTCTACAAGCACGCGGTCTCGACGATCCAGCCCGCACACCCCCTCAATTTGGCTGATGAAACAGCAGGTTCGGACGAAGATTGACCACTGGATTTGAACGCGACCGCGATGATGTAGCGCGCGGTGCCAAGGCGGTCGTCGTCTATCCCGATACCGGCGCATCGACGCGCGACGCTGAGGCGCGGCTGGCGGAAACCGCCGGTCTCGCCATGGCGATCCATGTCGAAGTGGTAGATCGCGTCGCGATCAAGGTGCGCACACTCCAGCCCTCGACGCTGATCGGCAAAGGTCAGCTCGAGGCGCTCGCGGCGACGGTGCGGATGGGCGAGGCCGAGCTGGTCGTGTTCGACGCAAACCTCACGCCGGTCCAGCAACGCAACCTCGAAAAGGCGCTGTCGGCCAAGGTGATCGATCGCACTGGGCTGATCCTCGAAATCTTCGGCGAGCGCGCCGCGACCGCCGAAGGCCGCCTGCAAGTCGAGCTCGCGCATCTCGATTACCAGGCGGGCCGGCTGGTGCGCAGCTGGACCCACTTGGAACGTCAGCGCGGCGGCTTCGGCTTCCTCGGCGGCCCGGGCGAGACGCAGATCGAGGCCGACAGGCGCTTGATCCGCGATCGCATGGCGCGGTTGAAGAAGGAGCTCGAGCAAGTGTCGCGCACCCGCGGCCTGCACCGCGATCGCCGCCAGCGCGCGCCGTGGCCGGTGATCGCGCTGGTCGGCTATACTAATGCCGGAAAGTCGACGCTGTTCAACCGGATGACCGGCGCCGACGTTATGGCGGAAGATCTGCTCTTCGCCACGCTGGACCCGACCTTGCGCCAGATCGCGCTGCCGGGAATCGACAAGGCGATCCTCTCGGACACGGTCGGCTTCGTCTCCGAACTGCCGACCCAGCTCGTCGCGGCGTTCAAGGCGACGCTCGAGGAAGTGGTCTCCGCCGATCTGCTGATCCACGTCCGCGACATCGCGCATCCCGATACGCTCGTGCAGCGCGACGATGTCGAGACCGTGTTGCGCGACATCGGCGTCGATACGTCGGTGCCGCGGATCGAAGCGTGGAACAAGCTCGACCTGCTCGACGAAGACGAGCGTGCCGAATGGCTCGGCGAGGCCGCGCGACGCGAGGACGTCGTGGCGATCTCGGCGCTGAGCGGGGAAGGGGTGGCGGGCCTGCTCGACACCGTTGCCGCGCTGCTCACCGCGAGCCATCGGCGCTACACGATCCTGCTCGACGCCGGCGACGGCGCGGGTGCGGCGTGGCTGCACGCGCATGGCGACGTGCTGTCGCAATCGGTCGAAGGCGAGCAGGCGATCTACGACGTCCGGATGGCCGAGCGCGACTATGAGCGCTTCGCCCAGCGCTAGCGGTGTCGATCCCGCGCTGATCGCGGGCTGGGTCGCGGCGCGTTCCTGCGCACGCGGGGTTGCTGCGCCGGTCGCCGATCACGGCGGCTGGCGCGTCGATACGCGCAGCGACGTGGAATGGTGCCGCTACATCTTCGCGCGCGCCGATCGGGAGATTTCGACGCTCGCGCGGACGATCGAGCGACCGCAGGTCTTCATCAAGGTTTGCGCGACCGATGGCGATATGCTGGCGCTTCTGCCGAACGGCTGGGTGCTTCAGGCGCGCTGCTGGGTAATGACCGCTACGGTCGATCCGATACGCCGCCAATTGGCTGCGGGCTATCGTCTGAGGGTCGATGAGACCGACGGCGTGATCGCCGCGACGATCCTCGCATCCGACGGAACGCTCGCGGCAAGCGGCTATGCGGCCGAGACGGCGGGGGTGTTCGCCTATGACCGGATCGTCACGAGTCCCGATCACCAACGGCGCGGTCTCGGCCATGCGGTGATGGGCGCATTACGCGGACAGCGGCGGGATGCGGCCTCGCGCGAGATCCTCGTCGCGACCGATCAGGGAAGGGCGCTCTACACCAGTCTCGGCTGGACCGTGCAGAGTGCCTATGCAAGCGCGCTCAGTCCTGCCGTATACGCTTGATCGACTGCCACAGCGCTTCCTTCTCGACGAGCGATAGCGCCCCGAAAGCATCGCCCGCTGCGCTCTCCATCGCCTTGAAGCGCTGCTCGAACTTCGCATTGCCGCGGCGTAGCGCGGCCTCCGGGTCGACCCCGAGCTTGCGCGCCCAATTCACGACCGAGAACAGCAAATCGCCGATCTCGTCCTCGCGCTCATCGTGCGTCGCCGCTGCCTCGACCTCCGCGATTTCCTCATGGATCTTCGCGCGCGGGCCTTCAGTATCGGGCCAGTCGAACCCGGTCCGCGCGGCGCGCTTCTGCAGTTTTTCCGCGCGGAGCAGCGCGGGCAGGCCGACCGCGACGCCGTCGAGCGCACCGCCGGCACCCTTTGCGGCGCGTTCCTCGGCCTTGATCTGTTCCCAGCGCTGGTGCCCGCCGTTGGCGGCATCGCCGAAGATGTGCGGATGGCGGCGCTCCATCTTGTCGCTGATTGCGGCGATCACGTCGGGCAGCGCGAACAGGCCGGCTTCCTCGGCGATCCGGCTGTGGAACACGACCTGGAGCAAGAGGTCGCCGAGCTCGTCCTTGAGATCGGCCATGTCGTCGCGCGCGATCGCGTCGGCGACTTCATAGGCCTCTTCGATCGTATACGGCGCGATGCTCGCAAAATCCTGCGCGACGTCCCATTTGCAGCCCGTCGCCGGATCGCGCAGCCGTGCCATGATGGCGACGAGACGCGCGATCACCGCACATTCCTGTCGAAGCGGATGTCGAGACTCCGAGCGGAAGGGGGGCAATGCATGGTGATATCGAACTCGCGGCTAGAACCAGACGCGAGAGGCCCGCGCACGGCCTTCCGTATCGCAGGATGCAGGCGAAGGCGATCTCTTCCCCGCGCGCTCCGAACCGCACCGGCTCGAGGCGCGATGCTCAATGACGAACCGGCGTGCGATCCCGGCTAGACGCGTGACCCAACCCGCTGGGAATAGGGCGCGTGGCATCGAACTCGCCATCCAGCAGCACCGCCTGCGCTTGCCGCGCCAAGGTCCGGACATTGCCCGTCCTTGCGTCGCGCAACAGCTCCGCCGCGGCTTGCCCCTGTGGCCAGCTCCCCAGGCCCGAGCGCGCATTGATATGCCCCGCGCGCCCGATATCGACGAGCCCCGCACCCCATTTGCGCGCGAGCGCCTGCGACTCCTCGATCGTGGCATAAGGATCGTCTTCGCTCGCAACGAGAAGCGAAACGAACGGCAAGGCCCGACGCGGATCGTTCCCGAAGCGCGCGATGCGCGGATCGAGCGCGGCGCGCTCGGTCGCGGGCGGCGCGACGAGCAGGGCTCCCAAGACCGACGACGCGCCGCTTGGGCCGGAGGCGTTGGCCCACCACGTGACAGCCTGGCAACCCAGGCTGTGCGCCACCAACACGACCGGCCCACGCGCCGCAGCGACCGCTTGATCGATCCGGCTCATCCAGACCGTCCGGTTGGGATTATCCCAGTCGCCGAGATCGATCCGATGCGTATCGCGCCGTTCGCGCTCCCAGCGCGTCTGCCAATGGTCGTCGCTCGAACCGAGCAATCCAGGGACGGTGAGAAGGATCGGCTGGATCATGCGGCGATCCACAGATCAGTCGAGCGCGGCGCGTTTATGCATTCAGGCATTTGGTAAGCACGGGGCATCATCAATCCGATCTCAATGATGGGATATGATCTCGCTTATCGCGTGGTGCCGCAAAGGCCGCTTTCTTCGGGGGGGTAAAGCTGGACTTTGCCGATCCGGCCTCGCTGAAGCGGAGTAACCTGCAAGTCCGATAATATACATTATGTTAAACTTGCACCGATATGGCGCAACAGTCAGCGACGGCTCAAGCGCTCGTGGTCGCACCCTGCCAAAGCGTCACGACGATAAGCAGCACCCCGAAGATCGCCACCCATGCCAGCGCCATCTTGATCGCATCGCCGATCGGCAGACGCCGCGCGGCAAGCGCGCTCAGCGGCAGGATCAGCACGAGGACATACAGCACGATCGTCATCGCGCCGTCGCTCACAGTGCCCGTTCCAATCCGTCATAGCCCGGCTCGACGCCCGGCGGCAGTTCGGCGACGAGCGTGGCGTAATCCATCGACTGGTCCATGTGCGTCAGTACGGTGTGACCGGGCCGGAACGCCTCGACCCACCCCAGCACGCTCGGCAAATCGGCATGTGACGGATGCGGACGTCGGCGCAGCGCATCGACCACCCAAAGGTCGAGCCCTTGATACAGTGTCGCCATATCGGGCGTCATCGCGCTGAAATCGGTCGCATATCCGATCGATCCCGCTGCGTTGTCGAAGCGCAGTCCGGCCGAGACGAACGGTCCATGCGGCTGCTCGACGGTCGAGACGGTAATATCGCCGATCGTGATCGTGTCGGGGAGCGCCTCGATCACCACGGTCGGCGGATACCCGTCGTGCCCGCGAAAGACATAGCTGAAGCGGCGTTCGAGCATTGCCTTGAGGTCAGGCCGCGCAAGCCCACGGACCGGGCGCCCCATCGCGTGGAACACCTGGCGCAAGTCGTCGATGCCATGCGTGTGGTCGGCATGATCGTGCGTCCAGATCACCGCGTCGAGCGTGTCGACTCCCGCCGCCAGCAACTGCTCGCGCATGTCGGGTCCGGTATCGACTAGGATCCGCGTCGTCGCGCTCTCGATCAAGATCGACGCGCGCAGCCGGCGGTTGCGTGGATTGGTCGGGTCGCATGCGCCCCAGTCGTTGCCGATCCGCGGGACCCCGGAGGAGGTTCCCGAACCGAGGATCCGCAACTTCATAGGCGCGTCTTGGTGAACAAAGCGTGAAAGTTCTCGGCGGTCGCGGCCGCCAGCGTTTCGAGCGGCTCGCCGCGCAATTGCGCGAGGAACGCCGCGGTATCGGCAACGAACGCGGGTTCGCCGGTCTTCCCGCGATGCGGCACCGGCGCGAGGAACGGCGCATCGGTCTCGATCAGCAGCCGCTCGAGCGGCAACCGCGCCGCGGTTTCCTGCAAGTCCTTGGCGTTCTTGAAGGTCACGATCCCCGAGATCGAGATATAGCAGCCGATCTCGAGCGCGATATCGGCGAACGCCCCGCTCGCGGTGAAGCAATGGATGACGGCGGGATAGGCCCCCTTCCCCATCTCCTCGCGCATGATCTCGGCGGTATCGTCTTCGGCGTCGCGCGTGTGGACGACGAGCGGCAGCTGCGTCTCGCGCGCTGCGGCGATGTGCGCGCGGAAGCTCGCGCGCTGGCGGTCGCGGTCGCTGTGATCATAGAAGTAATCGAGCCCGCTCTCGCCGATCCCGACGACGCGCGGGTGCTGCGCGCGCTCGACCAGTCGCGCGGTGCCGATATCGGGGTGCTGGTCGGCCTCGTGGGGATGGATGCCGACGGTCGCCCAGACGTCGCTTTCGCGCTCGGCCGTGGCGATCACCGCATCCCACTCGCTCTCGCGCGTCGCGATGTTGAGCATCGCATGGACGCCGCGCGCACGGGCGCGGGCGAGCACGTCCTGCTGCCCCTCGACCAGGCCCTTGTAATTGAGGTGGCAATGGCTGTCGGCGAACATCAGGCCTCCACCGCCGGAGCTTCGAGCCGCGGAAACACCCCCGCCGGCGCCGGCAGCGTCAGCCCCGGCGCGAGCGGATGGCCGAGTGCTTCAAAGCTGCGCGCGTCGGGGGTTTGCGCAAGCAGGTCGAGCAGTTTGTCCGCACCGCCCGGGATCGCCCAGCGCGCGAGGATCGCGATCCGGCGGATCGCCTCGGCGGCATGATAGAGGATCGTGTCGGCCCGGTCGGTGTCGGTCTTGCGCACGCTCCACGGCGCCTGATCGGCGAAATACTGGTTGGCATCGCGCGCCGCGGACCAGATCGCCTCGAGCGCGTTATGCAGCGCAAGGTCGGTCATTGCGCTGTGCATGCCGGTCTCGGCCGCCTCGACGCTCGCGATCAGCGCGTCTTCCGCCGCGGTCCTCGTGCCCATCGCCGGAACGACGCCGCCGCACGCCTTGGCGATGATCGACAGGCAGCGCTGCGCGAGATTGCCGAGATTGTTGGCGAGATCGGCGTTGCAGCGCGTGACGATCGCTTCTTCCGAATAGCTGCCATCCTGCCCGAAGCTGACTTCGCGTAGCAGGAAATAGCGCAGCGCATCGACACCGAAGCGCGTCGCCAGTTCCATCGGATCGGTCACGTTGCCGACCGACTTCGACATCTTCTCGCCGCGGTTGAGCAGGAAGCCGTGCCCGAACACCGCGCGCGGCAGCGGAATGTTCGCGCTCATCAGGAACGCCGGCCAGTAAACCGCATGAAATCGCACGATATCCTTGCCGATGATGTGCAGCTGCGCCGGCCAGAAGGTCTCGTACAATTCGACATCGTCGGGATAGCCGACGCCGGTCAGATAATTGGTCAGCGCGTCGACCCACACGTACATGACGTGACCGGGGCTCCCCGGTACCGGCACGCCCCAGTCGAAGCTGGTGCGCGAGACCGAAAGATCCGAGAGCCCACCCTCGACGAAGCGCAGGATTTCATTGCGGCGCGCCTCGGGGCGAATGAAGTCCGGGTTCGCGGCGTAGAAATCGAGCAGCGGCTGCTGGTATTTGGAAAGCTTGAAGAACCACGTCTCCTCGGCGGTCCATTCGACCGGTGTGCCCTGTGGCGACAGCTTGACGCCGCCCTCGCCCTCGACGAGCTCCTTCTCGTCGTAGAACGCTTCGTCGCGGACCGAGTACCAGCCCTCGTAGCGGTCGAGATACAGGTCGCCAGCCGCCTCCATCGCGCGCCAGATCGCCTGGCTGGCGCGGTAATGATCCTCGTCACTGGTGCGGATGAAGCGATCGTACGAAATATCAAGCGCGTCGGCCATCGCCTTGAAATACCCGCTCATTTCATCGGCAAGCGCGCGCGGCGTCAGATCGCGCTTGCGCGCTTCCTGGACCATCTTGAGACCATGTTCGTCGGTCCCGGTCTGGAAGCGGACTTCACGCCCCAGCTGGCGCTGATAGCGCGCGATCGCATCGGTCGCGATCGCCTCATAGGCGTGGCCGATATGCGGGCGACCGTTGGGATAGCTGATCGCGGTCGTGATGTAATAGGGATCGGTCATGCGCGCCTCCTAGGGCATCCGCGCGCGATATTGAAGCCTCGCCGCGGTGCCAGCGTTACGCGGCGAGCCGGGCGACGATCCCCGCCATTTCATAGACGGTCGCCTGCGCATCGAGCGTCAGGGCGCGCGCGGTCGCGGCCAGCTCGCGCGCGGCGTCATACCCGTCGAGCGCGATCCGCAGGCGTTCGCCCTGGCGCTCGGCAGCGTGCGCCGCGATGAAGGCGGGGGCCCGGTCGAGAAACGCCTCGTAGCGCTTCTGCGCGGCCTTCAGCGCGAGCGACTTGGCGAGCCGGACGCGGCGGCCGTTGCCCGGGTCGCCCTCGCGCGCGATCACCGCGAGCGCCTGGTCGAGGGCTGCGAGATCGAGCCCGGCAAAACCAAGCGCGCGCCCCGGCGAGCCATGCGCGACGCCGACGAGCGCGGTCAGTTCGGCCGGATCAGCGCTCGGCAGCAGATGCTCGAGCACCGACGTCATGGTGGCGTCGCCCAGCGGATCGAAACGCAGCTGGCGGCAGCGCGAGCGGATCGTCGGGAGCAACCGGCCCGGCGCATGGCTGATCA
Organism: Sphingomonas sp. 10B4; assembly: GCF_035019905.1. Classification (NCBI taxonomy): domain Bacteria; kingdom Pseudomonadati; phylum Pseudomonadota; class Alphaproteobacteria; order Sphingomonadales; family Sphingomonadaceae; genus Sphingomonas; species Sphingomonas sp. 10B4. The sequence continues at coordinate 32,493 of NZ_JASJVC010000040.1, forward strand.
GCAGGAAGATCGTCCCCTGCGGCGGCTCTTCGAGGTTCTTGAGCAAGGCATTCGACGCGCCCGGCCGCTCGAGGTCATCGACCGAGTCGATGATCACGACGCGCCGGTCCGACATCGACGGCCGCGTCGCGAACATCGGCCCGAGCGCGCGAACCTGCGCGATCGGAATACTCCGCGCAAGATCGAGCCCGGTCTTGTCGCCGTCCTTGGGCTGGCGCGTCAGTTCGCGATAGTCGGGATGCGAGCCGGCAGCGATCAGCTTACGCTGCGGGTCGCTCTCGGGAACGTCGAAACCGGGCGGCAAGTCCGCCCCCGCCCCTTGCGCGAGCAAGCGCAGCGCCGCGGCGCGCGCGAAGGTCGCCTTGCCGATCCCCTCGGGGCCGGCGAACAGCCAGGCATGGTGCAGCGCGCCGCTCGCCATTGCGGCGGCGAACGCCTGATGCGCGGCGTCGTTGCCGAGCGGTAGCGTCATGGCAGCAAGTCCGCGACCGCTGCGAGGACCGAGCCGGCGACATCTTCGATTCCCGCTGCGGCATCGATCATCCGGAAGCGCGCGGGCTCGTTCGCCGCGAAACGCCGGAACGCCGCGGCAACGTCGGCATGGAATTTGGGGCCTCGCGCCGCGAAGCGATCGGAGGCGTCGCCGTCGCGCAGCGCGGCGCGCGCGCTCCCTTGCTCGGGCGACAGCTTGAGCACGAGCGTGCGATCGGGCAGCAGTCCACGCGAACCGAACGCGTGCAGCGCGAGCACGGCGGCATCGTCGATCCCGCCGGCAACACCCTGATATGCCCGGCTGCTGTCGAGGAAGCGGTCGCAGATCACCCACCGGCCAGCGCCAATCGCGGGCCGGATCGTCTTCTCGACATGATCGGCCCGCGCCGCGGCGAACAGCAAGGCTTCGCTGCGCGCGCTCCAGCGCGCGACATCGCCCTGCATCAGCAGCGCACGGATCGCCTCCGCGCCCTCGCTGCCGCCGGGTTCTGTCTCTTATACACATCT
>NZ_JASJVC010000041.1:0-31662 GCF_035019905.1 Sphingomonas sp. 10B4
GTCATCGATCCTGCAGATTTCAGAATCATGGCTTGAGCGAGCGACGATTTCGCGGGTCGTCAAGCAGACGGAGTATATATCGGCGGCAAGATCGAAAAGGCCGTTGGCGACACCGTCAACAGCCGCGACTGGCAAGTCGATGGCGTTGTCGATCAGGTCGCTGGTGGCGCGCAGAACCTCTACGGTCGTGCAAAGTCGGCGATCGGCGACGTCGTCGACGGCGCCCCTGAGCTTGCCGACAAGATCGGCAGCGAGGCGCGGGTCGCCGGTGATCGTGCGCTGGACGCCGCCAAGCGCGGTGCGCGGACGGCGCAGGACTCAGTCAAGCAGGCACCCGTGCTCTGGGCGCTTGGCGCGGCAGCGCTCGGCTACGGCCTGGCGTGGCTCGTGCACGGCCAGCGCGACTGATCGCGTGACCGTGGCCCCGGCCCTTAAGTCGCTGCGGGACTCCGCCGATCTGCGCCATTTGCGCCAGATCATCGCGGGGCTCGACGAAGGCGTCATCCTGGTCGACCCCGACCAATCGATCCTGTGGGCCAACGAAGCGGCGCTCGGGATGCACGGGGTCGACTCGGTCGAGGCGCTCGGGGCCACGGTCGACGATTATCGCCAGCGCTTCCAGCTGCGCTATCGCAACAACCACCGCTTGCGCGGCGCCGATTATCCGATCGAGCGCGTGGTTGCGGGCGAGGCGTTTTCCGAGGTCGTTGTCGAAGTCGCGGTCGCAGGCGAGGCCGAGCCACGCTGGGTCCACCAAGTGCGCAGCCTGGTGCTGACCAACGCCGAGGACGAGCCCGAATGTCTCGTCCTGGTGATCCAGGACGTCTCGGCACGCTTCGAGGCGGAGGATCGGTTCGAACAGTCGTTCAACGCCAATCCGGCACCGGCGGTCATCTGTCGGCTGAACGACCTGCGCTTCGTGAAGGTCAATCAGGGCTTTCTCGACATGACCGGGCACGACCGCGACACCGTGCTCGCAAAGACGGTCTACGACATCGACGTTCTGGCGCGCGCCGAGAAGCGCGATCTCGGCAAGGAGCGGCTCGCCGAGGGGCGGACCATCCCGCAGATGGAGGCCGAACTCGACTTGCCCACTGGCGAGACGAAACTCGTCATCGTCGCCGGGCAGCCGATCGACATGGGCGATCAACCGTGCATGCTGTTCACCTTCGCCGATCTCGAACCGCGTCGGAAAGCCGAAAACGCGCTGCGGCAGAGCGAGGAGCGCTTCACGCGGACCTTCTCACTCGCGCCGGTGGCGCTCGCGATCGGTGCGCTTGACGGGCATCGGCTGTGCGACGTCAACGCGGCCTTCACCGCACTGACGGGCTATGCCGCCGACGAAATCATCGGGCGTCCGCTCGGCGAAGTCGGCTTGTGGGAGACCCCGGCGCTGCAACACGCGCTCGAGGGCGAGATCGATGCGGGGCATGCGCTGCGCGATCGCGAAGTCCGGATCCGTTTGAAGGACGGCGCGGTCATCGACGGTATCGTTTCGACCGAACCGATCCTGCTGCGTGACGAAGCATGCGTGCTGTGGGCGATGCGCGACATCAGCACGCGCAAGGCGTCCGAACGCGAACTGGTCGGCGCGATCGAGGCGGTGATGAAGGATACCAGCTGGCTGAGCCGCTCGATCATGGAGAAGCTGGCGCGGATCCGCGCGCCGCAGGCCGAGCCGAGCGGAGTCGGGCTCGATGAGCTGACGCAGCGCGAGCGCGAAGTGCTGGCATTGATCTGTCGCGGGCTCGACGACAAGTCGATCGCGCGGACGCTCGATCTGTCGGGCAATACCGTGCGCAACCATGTCGCGCGGATTTATGCCAAGATCGGCGTCAATCGCCGCAACGCCGCTGCGGCATGGGCACGCGCGCGCGGCTTCGATGGCGACTCGATGTCGACATCGTCGACGAACGAACCGTCCGAACGGGAGGTGGCAGCATGACGCAGCGCCGCGACAAGGGCCGCGCCCGCCAAGCGAAGGGCTCAGTCCAGGAAGCGATCGGCAAGATCATCGGCGACGCCGATGTCGAACGGCAGGGGCGGCGCGAAAGCGAAGCCGGAGCCGATCAGGCCCGGGGCGAAAGCCCCATGATTAAGGACGGCGACGACTGACGCCGGTCCGGCAATTTTCTACCAACAGGAGTGACTATGGCTACCAATCTGACACCCGGCTTCGTGCCGGTTGATGACGCGCGTCTGGTGAAGACGCCGACGCGCATTTCGTGGGGTGCAATCTTCGCCGGCGTCGTGCTGGCGATCGCGATCCAGCTCGTGCTCGGCATTCTTGGCACCGGGATCGGGCTCAGCCTCGTCAATCCAGTCGAGGGCACGACACCAGGGGCGACCGGCTTCGGCATCGGCGCCGGGTTGTACTGGATCGTTACGACCGTGATCGCGCTGGGTGCCGGCGGCTATGCGGCGGCACGCGTCGCTGGCGTGCACGATCGCTTTGATGGTCTGGTCCACGGCCTGGTCGTCTGGGGCGTCACGCTGATCCTGACGCTGTATCTGCTCACGTCGGCGGTCGGCGGGATCATCGGCGGCGCGTTCCGCACCGTCGGCGCGGTTGCAGGCGCAGCCGGTAGCGGGATCGGTGCGGCGGCTCCCAAGGTTGCCGACGTGGCTGGCGTCGATACGTCCGACGTCCGCAACGAAGCCGCTGCCTATCTGTCGACCGCACCGTCCGACCCGGCGCAGATGACGCCCGAGCAGGCGCAGAAGGAAATCGCCAAGCAGCTCCCCGCGCTCGCCCGCGGTGGCACCGACGGCGCGCAGGCCGAAAGCCGGATCGTCGACATCGTCGCCGCCCAGCGCAAGATCAGCCGTCCCGAGGCACAGGCCCAGGTGACGCAAGCCAAGGCGCAGTTCGTCAAGACCAAGAACGACGCGATCAGTACCGCCAAGTCGGCGACCGACACCGCCGCCGGTGTGGCAGCGGGGACGTCGTTCATGCTGGTGATCGCGCTGCTGATCGGCGCCGGTGCCGCCGGCTTCGGGGCGACCACGGCCACGCGCCGCCGCTTCTAACACGCGTGCAGTGCCGCCCGGATCCCGGGCGGCATTGTCGTAACGCGACGTGTCCTGCGGCGCGGTCTTCAACCGGCTGCCGCAGGACACCGACCAGACGGCCACACGCGCGCAGGTCGATCGGCCAGCGCCTACCCCCGCCGCAAGCCGTCGGCATCGATCCGACCTGTCTGGCAATCGATTGCGGCAGCATCGCGCGCTTGCTCGCGCCGCCGCATGGCCGCACCGATCGCTGCGCAAGGCAGCGATACAGCATGACCGGGATCGGCGCCGCGAAAGCGCGATGCGGCCCTGGCCGAATGCCGGGCGCGAAACGCAGCTCCGCCAGCTGTTTACCTGTCAAAGACGCCCGCATATACGACGCCAGCGTCGGCGTTCGGTCCGGAGTCACGGCGCGACACCTACCGAGAAAGGATTTTTTGATGACGCTTCGTGTCGCCGCCATGCCCTTGCTGCTCGTCGCCGCCACCGCGTCCGCCCAAGTCGCCGCACCACCGCCGCCCGCGAAGGTCGCACCGGTCGCCGGGACGCCGGTGCTGCCCGCGTGGACCAAGCCCGCGATCCGCGGCGCGTGGAACGATGCGAAGCGCGCTCCCGATGCGCGTGCGAAGGCGCTGGTTTCGGCAATGACACGCGACGAGAAGCTCACCTTGGTGTTCGGCTATTTCGGGACGGATTTTCCGATCTTCCTCTACAAGGCTCCGGTCGAGGCGCATGCCGGCTCGGCCGGCTATGTCCCCGCGATCGCGCGGCTCGGCATTCCGGCGCAGCATCAAACCGACGCCGGGGTCGGAGTCGCGACGCAGGGGGGTGCCGCGGTCAAGCGCGAGCGGACCGCTCTGCCGTCGAACCTTGCGATCGCCGCGAGCTGGGACGTTGCGATCGCGCATGCCGGCGGCGCGATGATCGGCGACGAAGCGCGCCGTTCGGGCTTCAATGTCATGCTGGCGGGCGGCGTCGATCTGCTGCGCGAGCCGCGCAACGGCCGCAATTTCGAATATGGCGGCGAGGATCCGCTGCTCGCCGGGACGATCGTTGCCGAGCAAGTGCGCGGTATCCAGTCGAACCACGTCGTCTCGACGATCAAGCATTATGCGTTCAACGATCAGGAAACCGATCGCAACGCCGGCAATTCGATCATCGCGCACAGCGCCGCCCGCGTGTCCGACCTGCTCGCCTTCCAGCTGGCGATCGAGCGCGCCGATCCGGGGTCGATCATGTGTTCGTACAACCGCGTCGACGGCGCCTATGCCTGCGAGAATAGCTGGCTGCTGACCGATGTCCTGCGCACCGACTGGGGCTTCAAGGGCTATGTGATGAGCGATTGGGGGGCGACTCACAGCACCGCGCCCGCCGCAAATGCCGGGCTCGACCAGGATTCGGGCTTTCCCTTCGACACCCAGCCCTTCTTCGGCGCGCCGCTGCGCCAGGCGCTCGATAGCGGAGCGGTGACGCCCGCGCGGCTCGACGTGATGACGCACCGGATCCTGCGCGCGATGTTCGCGCAAGGGTTGTTCGAGCGTCCGGTCAGCGAACAGCCGATCGATCTTCCCGCGCACGCCGCCGTCACGCGCGCAGCAGCGGAGGCGGGCGCGGTGTTGCTCAAGAATGACGGTGACGTGCTCCCGCTCGCCGCGACCGCAAAGCGGATCGTCGTGATCGGCGGCCATGCCGACAAGGGGGTGCTCGCAGGCGGGGGATCCTCGCTCGTCTATCCGGTCGGCGGCAATGCCGTGCCGGGGCTGCTGCCAAAGACCTGGCCCGGCCCGATCATGTATTATCCCTCGTCGCCGCTCGACGAGATCAAGCGCCGCGCGCCGGGCGCGGAGGTCGCCTTTGCCGATGGCAGCGATCCCGCGGCGGCAGCGGCTCTGGCGCGCGGCGCCGATGTCGTGATCGTCTTTGCAACGCAGTGGCAGGGGGAATCGTTCGACGTGCCGATGGCGCTGGACGGCGCGCAGGATGCGCTGATCGACGCGGTCGGCGCGGCCAATTCCAAGACGGTCGTCGTGCTCGAAACCGGCAGCCAGGTCGCGATGCCGTGGCTCGGCAAGGTCGGAGCGGTGCTCGAGGCGTGGTATCCCGGCACTGCCGGCGGTGCGGCGATCGCCAATCTGCTGTTCGGCACGACCAATCCGTCGGGGCGCTTGCCGATGACCTTTGCGAGCAGTGTCGATCAGTTGCCCGATCCGGCCAAGCCGCACGCCGGCGACGTCGTCTACAAAGAGGGCGCGACGGTCGGTTACAAATGGTTCGACGCGAAGGCGATCACGCCGCTCTTCGCCTTCGGCCACGGCCTGTCCTATACGCGCTTCGCCACCGACGGGCTGACTGCGACCGCCGCCAACGGCGCGCTGACCGCCAGCTTAACGGTGCGCAACACCGGTGCGCGTGCTGGCGCGACGGTGCCGCAAATCTATGTCGCGCCGGTCGCGGGTGGATGGGAAGCGCCCAAGCGGCTCGGTGGCTTCACCAAGGTCGCGCTCGCGCCCGGCGCGCGCCAGACGGTGGCGGTGACGGTCGATCCACGCTTGCTCGCGACGTGGGACGAAGCCGGGCATCAGTGGCGGATCGCGGGTGGTCGCTACAAGGTGATGCTCGCCGACTCGGCGACCGACATTCGCCAGACCGTGACGGTGAGCCTGCCAGCGCGGACCATGCCGGCGACATGGCGCGCGCGGTAAGCGGCGTCCCCTGTTTTCTCTCGGCCCCCACCGGGGCTCGACGAATGCCGCCCGCGCGACAGCTGTTCCTCACCCGCCGTCGATGACGTGGGCTTGGCCTGTCGGGAAGGCCGACTCGAAGCGCGCCAGACCGAGCGCCAGCGCGGCGATCTCGGCGCGCGCGGTCGTCATCGCGGGTGTCGCGCAGCCGTTGCCGGAGCGAGCGGGAAGCGACCGTCCCCGGTTCGATCGCATTGCGGCGGAGCGCGGCTTGAGCCTGTGGATACCAATGAAATCCCATCGCTCGACATATTTCCCCGGCGGGCGCTGTCGCAGTGTCGGCCGCTGCGGCCACAGCGACGAACCTTTGGCAGGCGGCGAGCAACCTGCCTGAGCACGAGTCGCACGGGCAAGCGGGCTCCAACCCTGGGTGCGATGCGCGAGAGCCTGCCACCCCGACTGACAGATACGCTGGCGTGCCGGTGTCGTTGCGGGAATGTAACCGAATCAGCCTTTTAAGGTAATCTTTAGGTCTGGCGGTGCAGGGAAATGGATCACAGGAGCTTTGTTTGTGCCTCAGGAAATTGCGTTCGAATCCCTTTCCCTCACGACCCTAGACGGAATGAGCGACGTCGAACGCGATGCCTTGCCGTTCGGGATCGTCGGGTTCCCTGCGGATACGACGGTACAGGTCTATAACGCCACCGAGGCACGCCTTTCGGGGCTCGACCGTGCCAGCGTCATGGGCGTCCCGTTCTTCGAGGCGGTCGCGCAGTGCATGAACAACTTCATGGTTGCGCAGCGGTTCGAGGAAGAGCCTGAAATCGACGACATCGTGCCCTATGTCCTGACGCTGCGCATGCGGCCGACCAAGGTGCGGCTGCGCCTGCTGGCCTCGCCCGAAACGGCGCGCCGCTACGTTCTCATCGAACGCTAGGAGCCGCCATGACCGAGCGGTCGAGTGAAGAGCAGCTGCTCGAGTTCCTTTACGCATGCCCGGTCGGCCTGCTCGAATGCGACATGGCGGGCGAGATCGGGATGATGAATCCGCACGCTATGCAGCATCTGCTGCCGTTGGCGGGCCCGCGCGATGCCGGCAATCTGTTTTCGGCGTTGGAACAGCATGCGCCCGAGCTGCGCAGCATCGCTGCCGCGTTCGCCCCCGCGACTGGACGCGTCTGCGACGGCCATCGCATCTTCGTCGAGCTCGGATGTGCGCGGCGTACTACCCCGCGCAAGGTGCTGGCGTGCACGATGGTAAAACTTGCGCCCGATCGGCTGATGGTGACGCTGACCGATATCAGCCAGCAAGTCGTGCAGGAACAACGGCTTCGCCAGGCGGACACGTGGTTCGCAACGCTGCTGAATGGAATCAACGATTATGCGGCGCTGACCGTCCGGCCGGACGGTGAGGTCATCACTGGCGATCCCGGCTTCACGCGCCAGACGGGATACGATCTTTCCGCGGTGATCGGTCAAAAACTCGGCGACGTGCTGAAGACCGATACGACCGGCGGGGACTTGCGTCTGGACGAGCAACTGGTGGTCGCCGAGCGGGATGGCTGGCACCTGCAGGAAGGCTGGCAGCAGCGTGCCAACGGCGAGCGCTATTGGTGCCAGCGTCTGGTGGTCGCGCGCTCGCGTGATGACGAAACGGGCCCGATCGGCTTCTCCGTGATCCTGCGCGACGTGCCGCGGCGAGAAGCGGCGGCAGAGGATCTGCGACGCGTGCTGACCCGCGACCATCTCACCGGCGCCGCCAACCGGCGGCATTTCAGCCACGCAATGGAACGCGAGCAGACGCGGTGGCGCGACCTGCGGCATTCGCTGTCGCTGATCATGCTCGATCTCGATCATTTCAAGGCGATCAACGACACTTACGGGCATCCCGTCGGTGACATCATGTTGCGCCGCGTCGCGGAGGCGTGCGCGCCGTTGCTCCCGCCGCGTGGCGTATTCGCGCGGCTTGGGGGTGAGGAATTCGCTGCGCTGCTGCCACGGTACGATGGGCAACAGGCAATCGGGCTCGCCGAGGACCTGCGCGCGGCCATCGCCGCAATCGAGGTCGAGACGGCGGGCACGATATTGACGCTGACAGCCAGCTTCGGCTGCGCGACGCTGGATGAAGCGGACGGTTCGATCGACGCGCTGATCGCGCTGGCGGACAAGCGGCTGTATGCGGCCAAACGCGGCGGACGCAATCAGGTGTTCCAACCACAAGCCGCTGCAGCGTGAGCAGCGTCGAACTGCGGCGCTCCGCCGTGCATCGCATCGCGTGTGCCGCTGTGGCCGCCGAAGTGCGGCGGATCCGGGAAACGGTTTTGCCACCGCTTGTCGAGGGGATCTGGCCCGAGGCGATGGCGATCGACGAGGCGGGGCTTGGGCTCGATTCGCTCGAGCAGCTCGGCGCGCTCGGCGCGTTGGCGGAGATGTTCGATCTCGACGATAGCCTGCTCGATGAGGCTTCACCGAGCACCGTCGGCGCGTGGATCGACTGGATCATGGCCGGGCAGGCCCCGGCGGACAGCAACATGACGGTGAGGACGTCGGGTTCTACCGGCGAGCAGCGGCCGTGCGTCCATGCGACGTCCGATCTACTCGACGAGGCGGCGTGGCTTGCGGCGCGGTTTGCCGATCGGCGGCGCATCGTCGCGCTGGTTCCCGCAAACCATCTGTACGGCATCGTCTGGACCGCATTGGTGCCAAGCGTGCTGGGCGTTCCGATCGTCGTGCGTACGCTCGGCGCGCCGCTCGGCCTCGTCGCCGGCGATCTCGTCGTCGCGGTCCCCGAACAGTGGCAGGCGGCGCTGCGCCTGATCCGCCGTTTCCCCGAAGACGTGGTCGGCGTCAGTTCGGCAGGCGTGCTCGACGGATCGGTTGCCGATGCGCTCCGGGCGGCGGGGCTGGCGCGCCTGGTGGACGTCTATGGCGCATCGGAGACCAGCGCCATCGCGATCCGCGAAGTGCCGGCGGCGCGTTATGACTTGTTGCCGCGGTGGCGCCTCGTTCCGCACGGCGCGGACGACTGGCAGCTCAGCGACCGCGCTGGTGTGATCACGGACTTGCCCGATCACGTCGAGCGAACGGGCGATCGCGCCTTTCGGCTGCTCGGTCGGCGGGATGGCGCCGTGCAAGTCGCAGGACATAATGTCTGGCCGGCCCGCGTCATCGAAGCGTTGAGATCGGTCGATGGAGTGGCGGAGGCGGCCGTCCGGCTTAACGCAGCCGGGCGACTCAAGGCCTTCATCGTGCCGCGCGATCGGCAAGATCCTGTCACCCTCGGCGTCCTCCTTGAGCAGGTCGCGGCGGAGCAACTGACGGTTCACGAACGGCCCAAGAGCTTCCGTTTCGGGGCGGCGCTGCCCCGCAACGCGATGGGTAAATTGGAAGATTGGGCATGAACGACGGTGAAGTCGGCATCGGCGCTGCTGCGTATCCCGCCAAGGCGGCTTGCGCGGGTTGCAAGACGAGCAAGCCGTTGAAGACGCAAATCACCATGGCCTTCCAGCCGATCGTCGACATCGCGAGCGGATCGGTCTTCGCCTATGAGGCGCTGGTACGGGGCATCGCCGGCCAATCCGCGGCCGAGGTGATCGCGAGTGTCGAGCCGGACGTGATCTACAAGTTCGACCAGACCTGCCGCGTCAAGGCAATCGAGCTCGCCGGGGGTCTGTTCGCGCCCGACAGCGCAACGAAGCTCTCGATCAACTTCATGCCCAATGCCGTGTACGAGCCGAACGCCTGTATCCGGGCGTCGCTCGCTGCGGCGCGGCGTGTCGGGTTCGATCCGGCGCGGTTGATGTTCGAATTCACCGAAGACGAGCGGATGCGCGATGTCACCCACGTCCGTAGGATCATCGAGGCCTATCGCGCGCGCGGCTTCACCACCGCGATCGATGATTTCGGTGCCGGTTATGCTGGCCTCGGCTTGCTCGCCGATCTTCGCCCGGACATGCTGAAGCACGACATGAGGCTCATCCGCGGGATCGATTCCTCGATGGCGCGGCAGACGATCGTCGCGGGCGTCGCTCGCATGGCCGAAGCGCTCGGTATCGGTTGCATCGCCGAGGGGATCGAGACGGCTGCGGAATTGCAGACGCTGAAGACGATCGGGATCCGCCTTGCCCAGGGCTATCTGCTCGGCCGGCCTGCAATCGAAGCGCTTCCGCCCAGCTACCTGGTGCCGCCGCGTGGGGTGCTCGCGTTGGAGGATGTGAGGAGTACCCTCAACCGAGCATGGCCTTGGTCTGCACCGGTGCCCGAAGCGAGCGCGGCTAGGGTTTTGCCCGCCGCGCCGTCAGAACCTTTACCGGTGCTATCGGCACTTCGCCCTTGAATGCGCCACGCTGCGTGGCGGTTGGCGAGACGGGCGCGTCCATGATGCCGACGATCACATCCATGCCCTCCACGACGTGGCCGAACGCCGCGTAGCCAAGATTGTCCGCGGGCTGCCCCCGCCCGGCGTCGAGCGAATGCGTCTGATCGCCGACGCTGATCGTGAATTCGCCGCCGCCGGTGCCCGGCGCGCGGCGGGCGAGCGAGATTTCGCCGTCGGTGTGGTGAAGGCCGGTCTGTGTCGTCGGTTCGTGGGCAATTGGCGGGAGCAAGCGCTTGGGGTCACTGTTCGCCCCGAATTGCACGAAACCAAAATGATCGGCGGCCCTCACCGCGCGGTAGAATTCGGTGCCGTCGAGCTTCTTCTGTTCGACGTATTTGAGGAAATTGCCGGCGGTGATCGGCGCTTTCACGCTCTCGAGTTCGATCACGATCCGTCCCGCACTGGTCTCCAGCGCGACGCGCGGCAGCATCGGGGATGGCGCGGCAACCGGCACCGGTGCGGCCGCCGGCCCCTGCGCCAAAGTCGGGGTGCCAACAGCGACCAGCAGTGCGGCGAGACAGACCTTCATCGCATTTCCTCCTATCTCATAAGGCGTGTCGAATAGCTTCCGTCCGTCGTCCCGGCCACTTCCGATGACGAATCCCGGTGGCGGCAAATGTAACAGCGGCACGCCTCTCGCTTTGTGGGGCAAAGTGCGTCCAACTGGCGATGCGATGGATCGGCTCAACGCGGCGCGGCGCGAAGCGGGCTTCCGGACTTCCACGCCGGCGCGGTCGGCTGATCCGCGACGCGAGCCGCGAGCGTGTAGAAGAACCGGTTGAAGTCCGTGGCCGCTTGCCAGTCGATCGGCTGGTCGAGATCGTCCTGCGGCTTGTGATAGCCGGTCTTGTACCAGCGGCGGTAGATGCGCTCGCTCTCGGTGCCCGGGCGGTAGCCGAAGACGAACGCGGTCGCCGGAATCCCGGCCTGGAGGAAAGGCCATTGGTCGGCGCGGCGCAGCAGATTGCGCTCGGGCTCCGGATCGGGCTGGACGGCGATCTGCATGCCGGCGGCGACCGCGCGCGCATCGTCGCCGAGCGTGGTGTCCGTGAGCGCATGTACCGTCAGCAGCCGAAGCGGGAAGATCGGGCGCAACTGGTCGAGGTTGATATCGGCGGCGATGTGCGCGATCGGTACCGTCGGATGCGCGACGAACCAGCGCGCGCCGAGCAGGCCCTTTTCCTCGCCGGTGAAAGCGGCGAACAGCACTGGCCGCCGGAACCCGGACTGGTGCCGCCGCTCGGCCAAGCGGATCAGCAACGCGACATAGGCGGCATCGTCGAGCGTGCCGTTGTAGATGCGGTCGCCGGCAACGGGTTCGCCGGGGCCGTAGCCGTCGAGATGCGCCGACAGAACGATCGTCTGCGCGGTGAGCGCGGCAGCGGTGCCGGGCAAGCGTGCAAGCACGTTGGGCGCGCTGATCGCACGCTCCGCCAGTCGGAAATCGGCCCGGAAGCGGCCGGGCGTGTCGAAGGCGGGCAGGGGGGCGCCCGCGCTCCCCGCCGCGATCAGCTGCGCGGCATCGTGGCCGGCCCCTGCGATCATTCGACCGAGCGCATCGGCATTGAGGATGAAACGGGCGATCCCCGGCGCCTCGGGCGCGCTGCCGCGGATCCACACTGTGCGCGCATAGGCGAACGGCCAGCGCGGCGGCTCCACCGCGAAGCCGGGATCGGCGATGGTGACGAGCGCGACGGCACCCGCCGTCTTCACCGCGGCGGCGCGATCGGCATCCGTAGGCAGGCCGGTCCGGTGGGTCCCGTGACAGATCACCACCTTGCCGCGCACATCGCCGAGCGTACCCGCCGCGCAATAGCCGCGATACGCGATCGCAGCGTCGAACCGCGTCGGCATGCTAGGATAAGGGTTCGTCATGATGTCGTGCAGGAACCGCAGCGGCCGGGAATCAATGCGCACCGTCGCCTGTTCGATCGACAACGCCCGCATCGGCACGCGCTGGAAATAGCTGCCATTCTCGCCGGCGGGTACGAGCCCGGCGGCCGCGAACCGCGCCGCCACCATCGTCGCGGCGCGCTCGTAAGCGGCCGAGCCAGTGTCGCGCCCCGCCATCGCATCGCCCGAAAGCGCCGCGGTCGTCGCCCACCAGGCGCGCGTGTCGGGATCGACCGGCAGAGGTCGGGACGCCCCGGTCAGGAGCAGGCAAAGCGGGATCACCGCGCGGAAGGGCTTGAGCATAGCGGCGAAGCTGCCCAAAACGCGGCGCCGCGGCAAGGTGTACCGGTGCTCGACATCCACGTCGTCTCTGCCGACGCCCGAACCGAGGTCTTCGTGCGCCACGCGCGTGATCGCGACGTCGGAGCGCGGCGTGCCACCCCGAGGGAACCCCGGTCGACCTACGGGGCGTCCCCGGCATCCTGCGCTGTGTCGGCAGCCCGTCCTGACCCTAGTCGCGACCGCCGGATCAGTGTAGCCGGAAGGCAAGAGTCCCGGGGCGAGTGCTGTGCTCACGCCGGACGATCGAGCTTCGGAGTGACCGACATACCACGCAAGACAAATTACGACTTCGAACGCCGCGAGCGGGAAAAGACCAAAGCGGCCGAGACGGCGAAGAAAGCGCAAGCCAAGGCGGACAAGCGGGCCGTCGATCAGGCAACGCCGGATGCGGATGAATGAGGACGTCCTCAGGACGGCTGAAGCTGCGGTGAAAACGTCGGACCTCGGTCTCGCGCAGCTCGGCTGGAAAGCGTTCTTCAGCGAGCAGGTCTCTCTCGAGGAGAGCCGCAGCTTTCAGCCTGCCCGGGTGATTTCGGTTCACCGCGGAAGGGTGAGCGTTGCGGGTGAGGGGCTCGAAGATTCGATCCCCTCCAGTCTGCCCGTGGCAGGGGGCGCGGAGGACAGGCCGACCGTGGGCGACTGGCTGCTGGTCGACCGGAACAGCCGAACCATCGCGCGCATCTTGGCGCGGACGAGCCTGTTCAAGCGGCCTGCCCCCGGGGATGAGCGCCGGGTGCAGCTCATCGCCGCGAATGTCGACACGCTTTTCATCGTCACGGCGTGCAAGCAGGACTTCAACATCGCGCGGTTGGAACGCTATCTGGTGCTCGCGCGCGAGGTGGGTGTTCGTCCCGTCGTGGTCCTGACGAAGGCCGATCTATCGCCTGCGCCTGAGCTGCTGGTCGCTGCAGCGCGTGCGCTCCAGTCGGGATTGCAGGTGGAACTCGTCGACGGGCGAGATCCGGCGAGCGTCGCTCGCCTGGCAGACTATTGCGGCGTCGGACAGACCGTCGCGCTGGTGGGATCATCGGGTGTCGGCAAGTCCACGCTCGTAAAGACGTTGACGGGATCGAGCAGCATCGCAACCCAGGCGGTCCGTGAGGACGACGGCAAGGGCCGCCACACGACGACGGTCCGCGAGATGTATCGCCTCGCCAATGGCGCGAACGAAGGTGGCTGGCTGGTGGACACGCCCGGCATGCGCGAGCTCCAGATGTCCGAAGTGAGCACTGGAGTGACCGAGGTCTTTGACGATGTCACGAACGTGGCGCTCGAATGCCGGTTCTCGAACTGCACGCATATCGCGGAGCCCGGATGCGCTATCAACGCCGCGATGGCGGCGGGAGAGCTCGATCCCGCCCGCGTTGCCCGGTGGCGCAAGCTCGCGCACGAGGATGCGGCAAACAGCGGTGCCGCGGCCGCGCGCCGCTCCCGACCTGGAAACGCTGCAAACAGGCGATGACGCTTTCGGGCATGCCTGCTACCCCGCCGCGTAGGCGAGACCCCGTTCGAGCCCGCGCAATTCGGCAAGGCCCCGCATGCGGCCGAGCAACGAGTAGCCCGGGTTGGTGATCCGCGCGAGATCATCGAGCATCTGATGCCCGTGGTCTGGCCGCATCGGGATGCTGCGGTGTTCGCGCACCGACAAGCGATGCACTGCCGCGACGATCGCTGCCATCGCGGCGTCGCCGCCGAGATGCTCGGCCTCGTGGAACGCGCCGTCGGGCTCGCGCTGGACCGAGCGGAGATGCAGAAAACCGATGCGATCGCCGAGCCGATCGACCATTCCGGGTAGATCGTTGTCGGCGCGAACCCCGAGCGACCCCGTGCATAGGCACAGCCCGTTAGACCGGTTCGGTACGCGCGCGAAGAGGTTGGCGAGGTCGGCTTCGGTGCTGACGACGCGCGGCAGGCCGAAGATCGGGAAGGGCGGGTCATCGGGATGGACGACCAAGCGGATGCCCAGCGCATTCGCGGTCGGACACACCGCCGCCAGAAACGCGACATGGTGCTCGCGCAGCGTGGCGGCGTCGATCTCGGCATAGGTCTCGATCGCGCGCAGGAACGCAGGCGAGGTGAAGCCTTCCTCGCTGCCCGGCAGCCCGGCAATGATCGTCCGTTCGAGCTCGCGGCGCGCGGCCTCGTCCATCGTCGCATAGCGCTGCTCGGCCGCAGCGCAGGTCGCCGCGTCGTAGCTCTCGGCCGCCCGCGGCCGCTGCAGGATGAACAGATCGTAGGCGGCGAGCGCGACCAGCTCGAAACGCAGCGCGCGCGCGCCGTCGGGCAATTCCCAGCCGAGGTCGGTGCGCGTCCAATCGAGCAGCGGCATGAAATTATAGGTCACGACATCGATGCCGCAGGCCGCGAGGTTGGTCAGGCTCTGACAATATTGCGCGATCAGGCGGTCCCACTCGGATGAGCGCGTCTTAATCCCCTCGTCGACCGGCAAGCTCTCGACCACGCGCCAGTCGAGCCCGGCCGCGCGCACCATTGCCTTGCGCGCGGCGATCGCGTCGCGCTCCCACACCGCGCCGTTCGGCACTTCGTGGAGCGCGGTCACCACTTCGGTCGCGCCCGCTTGCCGAATGGCGCGCAACTGCACCGGATCGTTCGGACCGAACCAGCGCATCGTCTGTGTCATTAACACGAATTAGCCTTTCTGCATTTCAACGGGTGCGCGCGGCTTGGCGCGCAACAGGCTCCACAGCACTGCGGCTGCGAGAAGATCGAGCGCCGCCAAGGCGGCAAAGAGCGGGTCATAGCCGAATGCGTCCGCGCTTTGCCCGATGAGCAGCGTGAACAGCATGCCGCCGATCCACGCGGAGGTACCGGCCATTCCGCTCGCGGTGCCGACCGTCCGGCTGTCGAACATATCGGCGCATAGCGTGATCAGCGCGCCGCTCAGCATTTGATGCGCAAAGCCACCGACGCAGAACAGGATGATCGCGACGCCGGGAGATCCCGCAAGGCCGATGCACGCCGGCCCGATCATGCACAGCGCGCCGACCGTCATCGTCACCTTGCGCGACGCGACCAGCGGCACGCCGCGCTTCATCAACCAGGTCGGCAGCACGCCCGCGGCAAGGCTGCCGAAGTCGGCGGCGAGGAAGGGCATCCACGCCCACAGTGCGATGCTCTTGAGATCGAGGTGCCATACCGACACGAGATAGAGCGGGATGAAGAAGTTGAAGGTCTGCCACGCCGGTTCCGCGAGAAAGCGCGGCACGGCGATGCCCCAGAAGGCGCGGCTTCGCAGCAGGTCCTTGCGCGTCGCGGGCTTGGCGCTGACATCCTCGTCGCGCGCCGCGGTGATCGCCGCGCGTTCGGCCGGGCTCAGGCGCGGATGGTCGGCCGGGCTGCGATAGCTCCAATACCATAGCAACGCCCATATCAGGCTGAGCCCACCGGTGACGATGAAGGCGGCCTGCCAGTTCCAGGCGAGGATGCAGAAGGCGACCAGCGGCGGTGCGATCATGTTGCCGACGCTGGTGCCCATCTGGAACACGCTGGTCGCAAGCGGGCGCTCGCGCGGGGGGAACCATTCCGACACGGTCTTGGCGCCCGCCGGAATGGCCGCCGCCTCGCTCGCGCCGAGCAGCGCGCGGAACACGGCGAGGCTCGGCCAGCCGGTCGCCAGCGCGTGCGCCATGTTGGCGAGCGCCCAGCCGAGCGCGAAGAGGAAGAAGCCGAGCCGCGTGCCGAGCGCATCGAGCACGCCGCCCGCGACCGTCTGCATGATCGTGTAGCTCGCCTGGAAGGCGAGCACGACCCAGCTGTAATCCTCGGTCGTCATGCCGAATTCGGTCTTCAGACGCGGTGCCGCGACCGACAGGGTCGAGCGCGCAAGATAGTTGAGGATCGTCCCCAGCGTGACGAGCCCGATCAGCTTCCAGCGGAGCGGTACGTCGCGCCAACCGCGACCGGCGATCCTCAATGCCATGCCGCAATCCTCCGCTGGTGGGTCGACGCGATCATCGCAGGATCTCGATTGCCGAGACGATCGCGTCGCCCGTGCGCGGCACGAACGCCAGGTCGAGCTTGCCGCCGCGAACGGTGACGGTCGCGGTGCGGGTCAGCGCCTTGGCCGATCCACCGGCGCTGCGCGCGATGTCGAGCCCCTGGACGATCGTGCGCCCGTTGGCGGTGACGTCGAACACGCGGGCTCCGGGTGCCAGCGACGGTTCGACGAAGGTCAGCGCGACGCGGTACTGCCCGTCGGCGAGCGGGACGGCATAGCTGAAGCGGCCCTCGCGATAGGTCGCAGCGACGGCTGCGTCCTGCGCTCCGGCGATCACCGCTGCGACGGCGGGCTTGCCGTAATCGGCCGGCTTGGTCAGCGTGCCGGCCTTGCCGCCAGTGAAGAAGGCATCCGATCCGAAGCGTTGCGACGCCTTCGCCGCGACGATCGCGCCGGCGTCGATCCGCACGTTGGCGGCGGCGTCGGGCGACAGCGTCCAGGTGAGGCTATCCTCTACGGTGCCGCCCCGTGCGACGAGCGCGTTGTTGCCGGCCGTGAGCGCGACGTTTTGCCACACGCAGATCCGGTCGGGGCAATCGCTGCGTTGCCCGAGCGAGCGCCCGTTGAGCAACAGATCGGTCGTCGCGGCATTGCTGTAGACGCGCACGTCGGTCACCCGATAGGCGCGATCGGCATAGCGTCGGCCGGTGATGTGGACCGTCGGCGTCGCGCTCCAATTCGCCTTGTAGAAATAATAGGCGTCCTTGCGGATCGCGCGATCATAGGTGACGAGCCCCTTGGTGTTGATGTCCTGCGCGTCGCCCTCGGCACGGATCGTCGTCGCGAAGTCGAACGCGTTCCACAGGAAGGTGCCCCACAGATACGGACGCGCCTTGAGTGCACGCCATGCCTCCTCGTGAACATAGCTCTCATATTCCTCGGGCTGCGTGACGCCGCGTGAATCGATCGGGCCGCCCAGGACATTGTCGCTGTGGATGCTGGTCGCGCCACCTGCGCCATATTCGGTGACCGACAGCGGCTGCTGCGGCCGCTTGGCGTGGAGCATGTCGAGATGCGGACCGAGATCGCCGGGCACGCCGAAATACCAGCCGAAATAGCGATTGGCGCCGCCGAGATCGGCGGCGGTGGCGGTGGTCGGGATCGCGACCCCCTGATCGAACAGCCGCCCCTCACAGCACGTGGCGAGCGCGGTGGGGCGGCTCGGATCTTCGCGATGCGTGAGATCCTGCAGCGTCTTGAGCAACGGCATCGGATCGGGCGTCTTGCCGTCGGGGAAGCCGGTCAGGAAGGCCGGGAAGGAATTGCCGAAATCGACTTCATTGGCGATGCCCCAGGTGACCACCGAGGGATGGTTGCCGTTCTGGCGGATCAACTCGCGCATCTGCTGCTGCGCATTGTCGACCAGCGCGGCGCGCGGCTCGAGCTCGCCGCGCCGAGTCCAGGCGGACACCAGCGGAATCTCGTCCCACAACAGCAGGCCGTAGCGATCGGCGAGGTCGTGGATCGTCTGGCCATGCTGGTAATGCGTCAGGCGGATCGCGTTGACCCCCATCTCGCGCAGGATCGCCACGTCGGCGGCGACGTCGGCGGCGTCGATTGCCCAGCCTTTGCCCTCGTGATCCTGGTGATAGCCGACGCCGCGAAGCTGGACGTGCTTGCCGTTGAGGAACAGCCCCGCCTCGGGGTCGATCCGGATCGTGCGGATCCCGAACGGCTGGCGCACGCGATCGAGCAGACGGCCGCGCGCGTCCGTCACATCGACGGCGAGCGTGTAGAGATAGGGATCCTCGACGCCATGCCACAGATGCGGATTGGCGACCGTGAGCTTCAGTGCCGCTTCCTGCGTCGCCGCCGCGGCGAGCGTTTGCGCCGTCTGCAGCGACGCCGCCACGCGGCCGTTCGTGTCGATCAGACTGGCGGTGATGCGGACCGCGCCCGAACGGCGGCTCGCATTGGCGATGCGCGTCCGCACATCGACCTGCGCGGTGGCCGCCGTGGCGGCGGTGGTGGCCGCGGACACGCCCGAGCCGCCGAAATCGGCCAAGTCGATATGGATCGGATCGACCGCAATCAGCCGCACCGGGCGATAAAGGCCACCATGGACGAAGAAGTCGCCGGTCAGCGGCAGGATGTCGGCGGTCGTCGCGTCCTTGCCGCCGGGCGCGCTATTGTCGGTCCGCACCACGAGCACGTTGTCGCCCGAGGCGCGCAGCGCGTCGGTGGCGTCGAGCCGGAAGCGCGAGAAGCCGCCGGCATGGTCGCCGAGTTTGGTGCCGTTGAGCCATACGCTCGCGGTACGGCTGGCGGCGTCGAATTCGAGCCAGATGCGCTTGCCGCGCATTGCCGCGGGCACGGCGAAGCGCTGGCGATACCAGCCGAGCCCCTGTGTCTTGTTGATCGTATCGGCGCGGTTGATGTGGCTTTGCGGATCGGGGCGATAGAAGCCGACGCGATTCCACGTGTGCGGCACTGCGACCGACTGCCAGTCAGCATCGTCGAACCCGGGGGTGGTCACCGCCTCGGGCGCATCGCCCTGGTGGAACCGCCAGCCGGTCGCCAGCGTGCTGGCAACCCGGGCATCGCTCGCTGCCGCTTCCGCCGCGATGGCCGGGGCGGACGCCATCATCAGTGCGGTCGCAGAGACAAGCGTTGCGGCGGCGATCCCGCGCATAAGACGGTCGTTCATGGTTTTCGCTCTCCTATCCGACCATCGATATCATTGCCGATGCGGTCTTACCAGATGGTGTGCTGTGCCAGTCGCAACTTTCTACCTCGCCGAAAAGGAAATGCGCGGAAGGCCGCAAAATGAGGATAATCCGGGTAATTTGTGGCAGAACCTGACGGTGATCTAACCACATCACGTTTTAACTAACCGTCAGGTGTAGCTAAGTGGCTAGACCAGACTGCGGCTATGCGGTGTCTTTTGAGGGTGAGGATTTATGCGCAACGGTATCGTTTGGCTCGGTGGCGTAGCGGCAGTGGCACTCGCCACTCCGTTTCGGCGCCAGCGAGCCGCGCGGCAACGGCGCCCGTGCCCCACTCGCGACAGCGCGGTCGCTCCCCAAGTGGCGACGACAGCGCCCGTCGCCAAAGGCACTCTGACCGACATCGTGCCGGTCGCCGTCACCGCGATCCCGGACGGCACGCTGATCAACCGCAACGTCGCCACCGTGACCGACCTCACACGCCTCGCGCAGAGCCTGACCGCCCCTACCGGCGCTGTACCGACCAACACTTCGCTCGACATCGGCATCGACGACGCCGTGGATGATTGCGATCTGATGCGTGCCGTCGCCTTTTGCACCAGGATGTCGCAGCTCCCTATGGGATTGGCGCTGCTGCTAAGCGTTTGGCTTCTTCGCCTCGAATGGCGAGCAGGTACATCACCGGCGTGACGATCCGGCTGAGGAAGGTCGAGCTGATCAGCCCGCCGATGATCACCCACGCCAGCGGTGAATACAGCGACGATCCCCCGAGCGCCAACGGAAGCAAGCCGCCGATGGCGGTGACGGAGGTCAGCAGCACCGGGAGGAAGCGGATCTCGCCCGCCTTCTCGATCGCTTCGCGGAGCGGCATCCCGCGTGCGCGCAGTTGCGTGGTGAAATCGACCAGCAGGATCGAATTCTTGATCTCGATCCCGATCAACGCGACGAAGCCGATGATCGCGAGGAACGACAGCGAATTGCCCGTCAACAGCATCGCCACCAGCCCGCCGACGGTGCCGAGCGGAATGACCCCCGCCACCACCATCGTCTCGCGGAAACGCCCGAATTCGAGCACCAGCACGCCGAAAATCCCGAAGGTCGCGAGCAGGATGATCGGCCCAAGCCCGGAGAAATTGCGCCGCGCCGCCTCCGCCTCGCCACCGATGCCGAAGCTGTAGCCGGCTGGCAGGTCGATCTTTGCCAGCCGTTGCGTCACCGCGGTATTGAGGTTCGAGGTCAACACGCCCGGCTGATTGTATGCGGTGATCGTGACGGTGCGCTGCAATTTGTAGCGCGTGATCAGCGGCGGTACGCTCTTCAGCTTGGGGGATGCGATCTCGAGCAAGGGGATGCTGCCGCCGGCGAGTGTCGGCACATAGATGCTCGAAAGCGCCGAGACCGGCTGGTTCGTCGCCATCGGGAGCCGTACGGTGACGGGCCAGGTATCGCCTTCATTGTCGCGCAACCGGCTCGCTTGCTCGCCGCTGATCGCGAGCCGAACCGCACGCCGCGCTTCTCCCGGCGCAACGCCGAGCAGACTGGCCTTCGCGGCATCGAGCCCGAGATCCATGTCGACCCGGTCGAACGCAAAGGGATTGTCGATATCCCGCAAGCCCCGAATTTGTGTCAGCGCCGCACCGACCCGGTCTGACAGCGTTTTCAACACGGCGAGATCGGGTCCGCTGATCCGCACCGCGACGGGGGCTTCGACCGGCGGGCCATTTTCGAAATTGACCAAGGTCACGCGCGCATCGGGATAGGCGGCGAGTGTGGTGCGCAGACGCTTCAACAGCTTGGGGCTTTCACGCACGTCCCAATCCTGCATCGTCACGAAGATATCGCCGTAGCGCGCACGCTCCTCGCGCGGGAAGATGTTGTAGAAGATTTGCGGATTGCCGCGCCCGGCATTTTCCATGACGTTGGCCACCACACGCTCGCGTCGGAGGATCGCCGCGACCTGCGCCACGGCGCGGTCGGTCGCGGTGATCGTGCTGCCCTCGGGCGTTTCGACGCGAACGATGAAATACGGCGTCTCGGCGGCGGGAAACAGGCTGAAGCCTAGCACCGGGACGAGCGCGAACGCACCGACACACACTGCCATCGCCGCCCAGAACCATGTGCGCGGCCGATCGAGCGCGCGGTGCAGGATCGGCGCGTAAATGCGGTGGATCCCCGCCATGATCCAGCGCAGGAGCGCGTTGCCCGCGCCGGCGTGCGGGCGCAGCAGCTTGCTCGCGACGAATGGTATGATCGTCAGCGACACGAGCAGCGAACTCGCCACCGTGACGAGCACCGCCATCGGCAATCCGCGCACGAAATCGCCCGCCCCCTCGGGCAGGAAGGTCAGGGGCAGGAAGGCGAAGAGCAGCACGCCGGTCGCGCCCATCACTGCCGCCGTGATCTCGTTGGTGCCGTTGATCGCGGCATCGGTTGGCGTGTCGCCGTCGCGCAGATGGCGCTCGATATTCTCGGTCACCACGATCGAATCGTCGACCAGCAGTCCGAGCGAGATGATGAAGCCCGAAATGCTGATCTGGTTGAGCGAATAGCCGAGCAGGGCAAGCAGCAGCACGCCCATCGCCAGGCTCAAGGGTATCGAGATCGCGACGATCAGCGACGGGCGGAACCCGAGCGGCAGGATCGTCACCAGCACCAGCGCCAGCGCGATCGCGAAATCGCGCGCGAGTTGTGCCAGTTTGCGCTGGATGTCGTTGCTCTGGTCGAAGCCGATCTTGAGCTTCAGATCGGGCGGCAATTGCGTGCGGACTCTCCCGATCGCCGCAACGAGATCGTTGCGCAACGTCCCCGCATCGGCCTCATCCTTCTGCCGCACGGTCACGAACAATGCGCGGTGTCCGTTGAAGCGCGCGATATGCGTCTGCTCGGCCTCGCTCCAATCGACGGTCGCGATGTCGCCGACGCGCACCAGCCGACCATCACCCGCGCGTACCGGGACCGCGCGGATCGCCTCGACATCACGGTAGGCGCCGCCCGCATCGAGATTGTAACGCCGACCTGCAGCGTTCAGCGTGCCGGCCGGCAAATCGACCCCGCCCTGCTGGATCGCGGTGGCAACAGCGGAGGCAGGGATGCGGGCCTCGGCCAGCCGCCCCGCATCGATCGCGACGCGCACCTCGGGGCTGGCCGCGCCGTCGATGCTGGTCGAGCGCACGCCGCGAACGACGTTCAGCCGGTCGCGCATGTCCTCAGCGAACTTCGCCATGCGGCGCCAGCTCGCGGTGTCGCTGACCAAGGCGAGCTGCAACACCCCCGCCTCGGTCGTACGCGGACGGCGGAAGGCGATGCGTTGGATCCCCTGTGGCAAGCGGTCGCGCACCGATTGCACTTCGCGCACGACGCGGTCGAGCGATTGTTCGGCGTCGGTGCCATGCTCGAAATTGACCGAGATGACCGCCGTGCCATCAGTGCTGGTCGAGCGAATCTCGTCGATCTTGTCGAGGCCCTGCAGCACGTCCTCGAGCGGCTTGGCGATGGTCTCCTCCATATCGGCGGCGTCCGCCCCGGGGAGGATGACCGTCACCACCACGGTCGGGATCGGAAAATGCGGATCGACCGAGCGCGGTATTGCGAGGAACGCCGATACGCCCAGCAATGCGAGCAGCACGAAGGCGACCAACGTCACCTGCCAGCGCCGCACCGCAAAGGCGGTCAGGTTCATCGGGCGGGGCCGAGCGGCGCGACCTTCATGCCGTCGGTCAGCCGGTCGACGCGCGACAGCGCGACCCATTCGCCGGGCTTGATGCCGCCGGTCACGCCAATGCCCGCGTCATTCGCCTCGCCAATGTGGATCTTGCGCAAATGCACGCGCGACGTGGCGAGATCGACGACATAGACCAGCGCCTCGCCCGCGCGCGGGCCGAACACCGCGCTCGGCGGCACCGCGAGCGTGGTCGCACCGACGCCGTTTGCGGTGATCCTGGCATTGCCGATCTGGCCCGACCGCAAGCGCTTGTCGTCGGGCAGCGCGATCTCGACCGCGAAGGTGCCGGTCGCCCGATCGGCGCGCCCCGCAATCTCGATCACGCGCCCGACGATCACAGCATCGTCGAGCGCGGCAAGCGTGGTTTGCGCTGCCGCGCCGAGCGTGAGACGCGCGGCATCCCGGTCCGACACCGGCAAACGCAGCACATAGCCGCTCGCTTCCTCGCCGATCACGAGCACTGGCGTGCCCGCGGCAACGACTTGCCCCGGCTCGGCGAGCCGCGCGAGCACGGTGCCGGGGCCGGGCGCGGCGATCGTCGCATTCGCGCGCTGGAACCCCGCCGCACGGACTTGCGCCTCGGCCGCGAGTAGTGCTGCGCGCGCGCTTTCGAGGCGTGGCCGCGTGATCCAGCCTTGCTTCATCAATCCGTCGCTCCGCGCATATTCCGCGCGCGCGCGCTCGCGCTCGGCGGTCGCGCGCGTCAGATCGGCGGCGACCGTCGTGGTATCGAGCGCGGCGAGGATCTGCCCGCGCCGAACGGTGTCGCCTTCATTGACGCCGAGCCGCGCGATCCGGCCCGCGCTGGTAAAGCCGAGCGAGGTCTCGCGGCGGAGTGCCACGGTGCCGACCCCGGCAACGGTCGGCGCAATCGCGGTGCCACCGATTTGTGCAATCCGCACCTGCGGGACCTGCGGGACATCGTTTTCGACGGCTCGAGTCCCACACGCACTCACCACGGCACACAGAACAAGGCCGATCAACCTTCGCGTGTAAGCCCCAGGTGCCCGATGCAGTCCCGCGCGGTTCGTCGTCAGACAAAAAATCAATCATCTCCTTTGCCGGAAGCAGGCGATAGAAACAAATAATCGATCAGAATCAGTAATATGCTAAAAACTAGATCTATATTTACTAAGTGACACTAAGTGCCGAAAATCTTGCCAAAGGTACGACGGTTTTATCCGATCAGTCTATCTCTGATTGAGACGAATTTGAATATAGGTCGGGTCATTGCCAACCATGAAACGCGCTTGCGCGAAGTCGGGAGGTTTCATCCAGACTTTGGGATTGTTGCTCCAGCCAAGCCCTTCCTTGGGCAGGACGCCAAGCGTCATATCGAGCTTCTGGTTGCTGTTTTCATCATGAAAGGCGGTGATCGCGGCCGGGCCGGTTTCGACGCCTTGAAAGACGCAGGTTGCCGTTCTGCCCGATAGTGTCCCGATGATCCGCTTGGCTGCCAGTTCGGGCTGGCGGGGAAAGCCCTGGGCCGAGCGGAACAGCGTGCAGTGCATCTGGCCGGTTCCGGTTTTCAGGTTTGATACCGTCACTACGATGCTGGAACGCGCGGGCTCTTGCGCTGCACCTGTACACGGTGCGGTTGCGGTGGCGGCTGCGACAGCGAGCAAAGCAAAGTTTTTCATCTTCATGACTCTTTCCTAGTCTCAGGGCGAGTGTTGCGCTGCCGGTGGAGCAAGTCCGGCTTGCCGCGCGTGTCGAGGATCACCGCACCCAGAAACAGGGCCATGCCGGCAAGCGCGGCAATCGCCCCCAGCTTGAAGACCCAATCCAAGTCCGACCCCAGCGCGCGGAGAGCGTGGGCGAGGGGTAGCACCAGCCCGCCGCAACCCGACATCAGGAGATTGAGGAACGACCAGCGCGGCCGGGCTGGCGAATGGCGGTAATAGCCCCCCATCAAGGCGAGCGTGACCCAGCCGAGCAAGTTGAGATGCGCGTGTGCGGCGATCAGGGTATAGTCATCCCTCAGACCCATCAGCGCGCCGACGCCCATCCCGCCCAGGCCGCACAGTGCTGCCAAGCAGAAGAAATATTGCGAGATGCGGCGCTGTCCGCCGTCAGTGTTCGATGGCATCGTTATCGCCCTCCATCGGACAAGAAATAGATCGCCTGTTCCGGGCAGACGGCTTCGCACATCCGGCAGCCGCGGCAGGCGGACGGATCGACCAGCACGGCCTGTTGCCAGCCATGGGCATAGCCCTTTAGGATTCCCCGCAGCGAAAGCCCTTGCCGTTCGACCTTGGGCAGCGGCGCCACCACAAGTGCGTCCCATGGGCATGCAGGCACGCAGGCGGCTTTGCCTTCGCAGCGGTTGCGGTCGATGATCGGCCGGTGCGCGCTTGGGTCCGCGTTCGGGTCAGTCATGGACCAACCCCCGCCGTTCGGCCTCTAAAACGCGGCGATAAGCCAGTTTGTTAACCATCAACACATCCTTGCTGCTGGAGTCACGGTCGAGACGATAGCCACCCTTGGACAGGAGATCGAACGCTGTGCGGCGTGCCTTGCTGGCGGTCAGGTATGTCGCAATCAACTGCGCCTGCCACTCGAAGACGCGCCAGTGCGCGCCGATGGGATGGATCAATCCAACGAAGAAGAGCGTCGGTTCATCTCGATGGAAGATCTGCCGCCGCAGCGCGCTTTTACGCTCCGGGTCATTCGGCTGATGCTTGGGATCGAGGAATGGGAAATCGGCGCGATACCCGGTACTGCACACGATCAAGTCGATGGCATCGCGGTTTCCATCTGCAAAGGTGACGTATTCGTCATCAAGCGCCGCCACCGGCCCGCGATGGATGATGTCGCCGATCGCGTAGAAGGTATAGACTCGCTGATCCATGGTGGGCGGTGGCGGGCTGTCATCTATTGTGTACGGTGGGATCCCTAATTTGGCATTTGTTGCGCCGGAAACGCGAAGCACCGTTTCGGACATCAGCGCGATCATTCGAAACATGCTGGTCAATGGTAAGCGCGCCAGCAGCGCACCGATCAATGGCGGCGGCGATTCCATCATCGCTTCGGTAGGGTGACCTATGAAAAACCGGGGTGTGCAAATGAAGCTGCGGCGCGTGCTATGGTAGACGGCTTTCGCGACCGCCGCAGCCTCGCACAGCACATCCATGGCGGATTGGCCCGCGCCGATCACCAGCACGCGCTTCCCGGCGACCGTTTCGGGGCCGGTATAGTCTTTCGAATGGAGAATTCGCCCGGCAAACGGGCCTTTGAGGTCCGGCATCCGCGGGGTGTCGTGGTGGCCGCTGGCGACGATCAAATGGCTGAACCGGTCTTGCGTGCCGTCGGTAAAATGCAGTTGCTAGCCGCCCGCGTCGCGGCGTGCGCTTTCAAGCGCGCGTCCGCACTGGACATGATCGCGCAAGCCGCACGATTCCGCATAGTCTTGCAGATAGGACAGTACGAGATCGTGGCGCGGATAGGTCGGAAAGGCGTCGGGCATCGGCCGATCCGAAAAAGCCTGTGCCGATTTGGGCGAAACAAGGTGCGTGTTGCGCGCGACGCCGCTGCCACTGTCGGCGTGCCACAACCCGCCAATATCCGGCCGCCGTTCGAATACGGTGATCGCCACATTGGCATCCAGCAGCGCCTTGGCGGCGGCCAGCCCGGCGGCACCCGCCCCGACGATAGCCACATGTCGCTCGGTCTCGGGACTGTGGAGGTCGGCGCGCGCGACCCGCGCGCCGGCGAGCGCCGATTCTTCGACCGCGCGCCGTCCAGAAAGGAGGATTGCCTCCAGCACGCCAAACGCCAGCGCCGTCATCCACGCGCCATGGATCATCGGGACGGCCGCAATCTCGATCATCACGCCGAGCCAGTTGGGATGGCGCACCACCGCATAGATGCCGCCGGTCTCCGCTGCCTCGCCTGGCTTCACGATCGTCGGCAACGTCCAGCGCGACCCGAGGCGGACCATCGCCAAAACGCGCAGGCAGAGCGCGATCAAGGCCAGGCAGATCGCTACACGGCCGATCGAGCGATCAAAGGCGCGGTTCAGCCAGTGCACTTCCGCGAGCATCGCGACGATCCAGCCGCACCTGAGCGCAATGTTGGCCTGGCCGATCCCGCTAGCATCGACATTGACCGCGCCGTGCGCCAGCCGACGCACGACATTATGTCGGCTATACACTGCCAACCCGATGAGCTGGGCCGCCGTCACTGCAACCACGACGTCGAACAGGGCAAGCGGCGCCATGGCGGTCAGTGCCAGTGGACTAGCGTGGCTTCTTGCGAGAATCCCGGACCCATCGCGACGAGCAGCCCGTTGAGGTTGGTGGGTCGGTCGCCGCCGCGCATTATGCGATCCAGCATGACCAATACGGTAGCCGAAGAGATGTTGCCCAAGTCCCGAAGGATATCGCGGCTCGGGCGCATCATCGCTTCCGACAGCTTGAACGCGTGTTCTGCGGCGTCCATGATTTTGGGACCGCCGGGGTGAAGCGTCCAATGGTCGATATCTGCGACGGCCAGATTGGATTCAGCCAGCATCGGCAGGATGACATCCGCCAACGCCTCCCCGATAAAGGTCTTGACCTCGGGCCGCAGGATGTTGCGCATGCCTTCGTCGATATAGTCCAGCCCCATGATGTGCGCCGTATCCGGCACCCAGTTTGAGCGGTTGTCGATAACGGACAGCACGGCCCGGTCGGCCAGTGGATGTTCGTCCCCCACCAGCATCACTGCACCCGACCCGTCACCAAACAGCGCCGCCGTGACAATCGCCATGACGATTTCGCCATAGAGATGAGGCTCGCCTTCGAGGCGCGTAATCATCTTTTGAAGATCCGCTTGAACCGAACCCTGCCAGAGGCCGGATGACAGTTCGCAAGATATCAGGATCGCCGCCTCGTCGGGATGACCCGCGAGATAGTCTGCCACGCGATTGATGCCGGCAACTCCCGCCATGCACCCAAGGCCAGCTAGCGGCATCCGTCGCGTGCTTCTTCCGAAATCGATCCGGTTCATCAGCCGGGCTTCAATGCTGGGGACCGCGGGCGTCAGGGTGACGGAAGCGATCAGCGCAATGTCGCGCGGGCAAAGTCCGGTATCGGCCAGCAATGTGCGGACGTTCGTCTCGGAATGGGCCACGCACGCCTCGACTGCGCTAGCGGCCGAATGCGCGATGGTTGGCGGCGCGCAGAAATTGCTGACACTGAATTCAAAATGCCGTCCGTCGACGCGCACGTTGGCAAAAAGACTTGCGACAAGCTGCCGTGAGAAATCGAGATTGTGCTTGTCGAGGAACGCCACGATCGTCCCAGCGAGCTCCGCCTGAGTGTAATAGGTCGCTGGTAGAGAACTGGCGGACGCGACGATATGCGCCTTAGGACGGGTGGGCGGCTTCAGCATGAAAGAACCTCCTCGGGTGGGGACGTATCTGCTTGATCCAGGAGGTGGTTCTGCACGGCGGCGATGCGGCTGATCCCGGCTAAGGCGGCGTCGGTTGGCACGCCAAAATCCACCAGACATGCAATCTCCGTCACGCCGATCGCGCGGAGCGCGTCGGCGCGGTCGGCGCACTCCTGCGGAGTTCCACACAGCGAGTGCGTCCGCACATAGCGTTCGAAGGCGAATTCGATGACTCGGTCGCGATCGGCATCGCTCAGTTCGTCAAATGCCGGAAATTGCTGTTTCCACAAATCGGTCGAGTCGCGCAGATACCCGAGCAGCGGCTGACGGACGGCGCGACGCACACCCTCCCGGCTCTCGCCGACATAGGTATGCAACATCAGCGTGACCTGCCCACGCCCGTCATGCCCGGCTTTCTCGCGTGCCTCGCGGTAGCAGGTGATTTTTTCGGCCAGCTCGGCTATGGTTTGAAACAGCAGCGCGGTCAGGACGTTGGCGCCCATCTCGCCGGCTTGTCGAAAGCGGTCGATCGACCCCGAGCATGTCAGCCAGAGCCCGAAACCATCCTGTACCGGCCTGGGAAAAGTTCGGACCTCGGCCACCCCACCGATACCGTTGCGGCGCGTTTGCGGGGTTCCCGCCCAAAGCGACGAAACGGTTTCGATCCCGTCGTGCAAATTTGCCAGGCGGCCGGTAAAGGCGTCTGGCATCAAAACGAAATCGTTCGGGTTCCAGCCCTGGCCGAACCCGAGATCGACTCGCCCGTCGGACAGATTGTCGACAACCGCCCATTCCTCGGCGATCCGGATCGGATCGTTGAGCGGCAGAATGACGCTGCCCGCACGAATGCGCAGCCGGCTGGTGACCGCCGCCACTGCCGCGCCGACCACCGCCGGGTTCGGGAAAGCGCCGCCAAAGCGGTGAAAATGGCGTTCCGGCAACCAGACGGCCAAGAGCCCTTGCTGATCGGCCAGGCGGCAGGCGTCCATCAGAAAGCTGTAAATCCCGTCGGGACTTTTGACGCCATCGCTGGCGAAGAACATGAGGCTGAACCGCATGGTCGTGCCGCTGCTCACGCGTTTTCGATCAACTGTCCGACGCCCCGGATAGAGACGCCGTCGAAATAATGCTCGACCTCAATTTCGACCCCGAATTTTGCGCTGATTTCGTGGGTCAATTGCAGCTGCGAAAGCGAATCGATCCCCATGTCGATAATCGGCGTGTCGCACCGCACCAGATCCCGGTCGATCTTGAGATTGCGCGCCACCAATTCGAGCAGCCACGCCTCGGTTTCTGACCGGGGGTGTATCGCCGCGTCTGCATCTGCCGACAGAAGTTCGGTCGTCGTACCAGGAAGTGCCAAACGGTCATCAAAGGTCAGGCAATCGAATTCGCCGTCGGCGTGCATGTCTCTTGCGCGCGACCGTTGAACCTTGCCGCTGCTTGTCCGGGGCAGCGCGCGGGGCCGGACCAGTCCGACCGCAATACCGGCAAGCTGGAATTCAGACGAAAGCGCGCTGCGCATCGCGGCGACAATGTCTGCCGAGTCTATTTTGCTCAGCATTTCGCGCCGGATTTCGGCAATAAGAATAATATCCAGCGGGTTGGACGGCTCAGCTTGGAAGGCGATAACACCGCTTGGCTCGATCGCGGGATGGGAGCGCCACGCGGCTTCTTCCAGATCCTGCGGATGATAATTCAGCCCGCGCACGATGATCAGGTCCTTGATGCGCCCGGTGACGAACAACTACCCATCCGAGACGAAGCCGAGGTCTCCAGTCCGCAGATAGCGCTTGGGTTCGCCGTCGTGGTTGTCCAGCATGGCGAACGGCTGGGGCTGGTCGGGCGCGTCTGCAGTATTCGCGACCCAATAGCCCGGTGTGACGCTCGGTCCCGACACCCAGATTTCCCCGCAGCGGTTCTGCGGCAATCGCTCTCCCGTCGCCGGATCGGCGATCACCAGATCATGCCCCGAGATAACGCTGCCACAGCTCACAAAGGGCTGAATTCCAGCGGCGCTGCGCGTCCTAAACACCACGCGCCCGTGTTTGAGGCCGGTCTTGTCGACGTAACGGACCGCTGCCTGATCTTGCACCGGCACACCCGTTACCATCAACGCGCTTTCGGCGAGGCCGTAACAGGGGAGGAACGCCTTGCGGCTGAACCCGCACTCCGCGAATTTCTCGCAAAAGGCTTCGAGGACCGCGCTCCTGACCGGCTCCGCCCCGTTGGTCGCGACGCGCCATCCCGACAGGTCGAGATCGGCGATCACGGCTGGGCCAATTCGGTCAACGCAATGTTGATAGGCGAAATTCGGCCCGCCGCTATAGCGCGCTTTCGTGTCGACGATGGCCTGAAGCCAACGGGCCGGATTGCGCACGAACTCGGTCGGCGCCATGAAGTATAGGGTAACGCCGGAATACAGCGATCCCAATACCATGCCGATTAAGCCCATGTCATGGTACATGGGCAGCCAGCTGACGGCTGTTTCGCCGGAAGTTGCACCCATATGGCTGGTGATGGCCGCGACATTGGCCAGCAGGTTCGCATGGGTCAGGACCACGCCCTTTGGCGCGCTGGTCGATCCCGACGTATATTGCAGCAGCGCGATTTCGTGTGGTGTCGCGACCCATTCCCCGACATCGGCGCCGAAATCTGTATCGACGGCGACGAGCCGGTCTGGCGATAGCGAAAGCCCCCCGAATTTGGAGACGATTCGGTGGTGCACCGCCGTGCTGGCCAGCACCCACGACGCCGCGCAATGCGTGATGATGCGCCGAGCGGTCAAAGCATCGCGTTGCGGCGGATAAGCGGGAACCGGGATCGCGCCTATCCACTGGCAAGCCAGAAAGCTGGCGATGAAATCTAGGCTGGAGGGAAAGAGCAGAACAACCCGCTCGCCGTGCCGTACGCCAATCGACCGGAGACCGGCGCCGATGGATCGAGCACGCGAGCGGAGCGCTCCATAGGACAGCGCGCCAGCCACCTGACCATCCTGCAAATGGACGAAGGCGCGCGTATCCGGCCGCTCTTCCGCGTGGGTCCTCAACCGCTCGAGGATGGTCTGTGCAACCGTGACACCCCTAGCGGGCGTCGACAGCGACGGTGCAGGAATGATGGCGGTGCGCATCACGTCTGCATCGCGTTAGCGTTGCTAGCGAACCCGCCGATCGCGACGGTTTGCCAAAATTTCTGGTAACGTCTGGCGACGCGCGCGCCGCAATTCGATGTTATGTTGCCTGCGGCGATCCACCGCCTCGGTGATGGAGCAGAAGGTATCCCAATTTTCGGGAATGTCGGGCCGAGTACTATAATTACGGAACGCCGTAGAAATATAAGATTTCTTCATACCCCCTCCCGACTAAATAGATTACGGCAATAGAGATTCATAAATATGGGTTTACATCAAATACAATTTATAAATTTGTATAATTGAAATAAATGTATTTGATCGTTCGTAGTAATTGAAAGAAGCATATGCATATTCTGATTGATGAGCAATAATTCTGGGTAATCAATGTAGGTATAGCCTGACTCATTGAGGAGCCGGAAAAGAGGTTGCGTTGTGGTCCGGAAGC